>JAFPZV010000024.1 GCA_017417085.1 Deltaproteobacteria bacterium
CCGCAGCATCTCCTTGAGTTTCTCCTGGTCTTTGCGCAATTTATGGAAAAACAACAGGATGGAGAGAACGAAGAAAGCACATCCTCCGGCAACTACCCAGATAAAATAGCGGCTGATGCCGTGCAGCAGCACTATGACCAGTCCTATCAGCAGAATAATGGCCACATGAATTGCCAGAAACAGAAAAACGTAGCCGAGAATTTTTGTGACGGTCAGTTCTTTCTTTTCTTCCATGGCGCTTTCTCGCATACCTTGCGTGAAGGGGGAAGCGGTCCAGGATACTGGACACCTGTTGCCTGAAAATGATACTCCTTTAACAGGCGATTGTACTCAATATTTTCCCCCTGAGAAAGCAGGGGGCTTTTTGCCAAAGCACCGGAGTGTTGCCATGATTATCAGGACAGCGTCGTTTTTCAAAAGTGCCGTGTCGCCCGCCCAGTATCCATCCCCCGATCGACCCGAGGTGGCTTTTGTCGGACGCAGCAACGTGGGCAAGAGTACGTTGATCAACAGCTTGCTGGGGCGGCGTTCGCTGGTGCGCTCTTCCCGGATGCCCGGACGCACCCAGATGCTCAACTTTTTTTTGATCAACGATGCCTTTTTCTTTGTGGATTTGCCCGGCTACGGTTTTGCTCAGGCGCCGAAGGAGGTCCGCCTCAAATGGCTGCCGATGATCCGCAGCTACCTCTGCGAACGGAAAAATCTGCGTGCGGTGGTGCTCCTGCTGGATGTCCGCCGGATTCCATCGGAGGAAGATCTGAACATGCTGGATCTGCTGGAGGATTTCTCTATCCCGGCGATCCCGGTCATAACCAAGGTGGACAAGGTCAATCGCTCGGAACGTGTTGCCCAACAGAAACAGATTGCGCAGACAACCGGGCTGGAGGAGGATTGCTTTTCGTGCTTTTCCAGCGTTACCCGTGAAGGGGACGAGGATATCTGGGAACGTATCGAAACAGCTCTGGCGGCGGACGTTTCAAACAGTGAAGGAACACAGGGCTGTTTTGAAGAGTTTTAATAGTTGATCAGGACGAATGATTGGTATGTATTACGTCTCTTAAATTCGAGCAGGTATTTCTCCGAAAAAGGCAGGCGCGAAAACCTGTCTTTTCCTTTGAAGAGGTATGAAAAATGTTGCGTTATCTGACGGCGGGCGAATCGCATGGCCCCTGCCTTACCGCTGTAGTTGAGGGAATTCCGGCAAATCTTGAAGTGCTGGCTGCCGAGATCGATACATTCTTGAAACGTCGCCAGAGTGGTTATGGAAGAGGTGGGCGGATGGCCATCGAACAGGATCATGTGCGGATACTGTCCGGTGTGCGATGGGGACGCACCCTGGGTTCTCCGATCACCCTGAGCATTGAAAACCGTGATTGGGTGAACTGGACCCAGACCATGTCTGTCCGGCCCGAAGATCGGGATGAGACGAAAAGCATCACCTGGCCGCGGCCCGGCCATGCCGATTTGAATGGAGTTGTTAAATATCGCCAACGTGACGTGCGCAATATTCTGGAACGTTCCAGCGCCCGGGAAACTTCGATCCGGGTGGCTGTGGGCGCGCTCTGCCAGATTTTACTGCGGAATCTGGGGATGGAGTTCGCAAGTTACGTGACGGAAATTGGCGGTGTTGCTGCGCGGGATGATTCGCAGGATTATGTCTCGCGGCGCCGCCTCGCGGAAAAATCGTGTTGCGGAACCTTTGACTTGGAGGCTGAAACCGCCATGAAGGCACGGATCGATGCGGCATCGGTGGCGGGCGATTCCCTGGGCGGGGTCGTCGAAGTCGTGGTGCTGGGGCTTCCGGTAGGTTTGGGCAGTCATGTCCAGTGGGATCGGCGTTTGGATGCCAGGCTGGCGGCTGCGGTCATGAGCATCCAGGCTTTCAAGGGTGTGGAGATCGGTCTTGGTTTCGATGCGGCCCGTTTGCCGGGCAGCAAGGTCCATGACGAAATTGGCCGTGAAGCCGGACGGGGATTTTTCCGTTTTACCAACAATGCCGGCGGCCTGGAGGGCGGCATGACGACCGGAGAACCTTTGGTGATACGGGGGGCGATGAAGCCGATACCCACCCTGCGGCAACCTTTGCGCACCGTGGATATTGTCAGTGGAGCGCCCCATGAGGCGTCTAAGGAACGTTCGGATGTCTGCGCGGTGCCTGCGGCGGCGGTAGTGGCCGAGGCGGTAGTGGCCATCGAAATCGCCAATGCGGTACTGGAAAAGTTTGGTGGTGATACCATGGAGGATCTCAAAGACAACGTTCAGCAGTTTCGTGAGTATACGGCGCAGCTGTAAAATGATGGTGGAGATGATGGAGAAGAATATCATCCTGATCGGTTTTATGGGCGCCGGCAAGAGCACGGTAGGCCGGATGCTGGCCGAGTATCTGCATTGGAAGTTTGTCGATCTGGATTCCTTGATAGAGGCTTCCGCAGGATGCGCCATCAAGGAAATATTTGCCCGGGAGGGCGAAGCCTTTTTCCGGGATTTGGAAAGCGCCCAGTTGCGCAAAATGGCTTTGCTTCGCAAGACGGTGGTGGCGACAGGCGGTGGGGCGGTTATACGGGCGGAAAACAGAATTTTGTTGAAGCAGACAGGAACCGTGATCTATCTGCGTGCCCGGCTGGAGACCCTGCAGCAACGGGTTGCTCAAAACACGGCCCGCCCTCTTGCTCGAGATCGTGAACATTTTGCGGCTCTGTTGGAAGCACGACGCAGATTTTACGAAGAGGCCGATATCGTTGTGGATACCGATGCATATCAGGTTTCGGAAATTGTTCAGCGAATTGTCGGGATGATTGAGATTGACGGTTGAACTGTTGCAGGATATTCAAGGGCATTTCATTTATTACTGGGAATGAAAGCCGGTTATTGGGGTATAATGCTTCATCGGAGGACGGGAAATGAAGAATGTGGAAAATGATGTTGAGGATATCCCGTTTGCAACGGTGACCATTGCGGAACTTCTGGTTCGTCAGGGACATGCCGCCCGGGGGCTGGCAATGTATGAGAAGTTGCTGCGGGAATCGCCCGGCAACAGTGATTTGAAAAAGAGAATCATGGAACTGGCCGCCCAGTTGGGGCGCCCTTCTCCTTTTGCCGAAGAGCAAAACGTGGATTCCGGAAACACGTCGGAGATTGTCAGGATATTGAATCTGTGGCTTGTCGCCATAAGAGAGAGAAAGGAATATGTTCAAAGAAATTTTGGCTTCCATGGTCCATGAAACGGAAGGATGTATTGGAGCAATCCTTGTAGGCCCCGACGGTATTCCAGTGGAGCAGTATGCCCGGGAAAGTGAAGCATTGCATCCTGACCAGGTTGCGGGGGAAATGGCCGGTGCCCTGAAAGAGATGAAAAAAGCGGTGGGAATACTGAAAATTGGCGAATTGGAAGAGGTAAGTCTGACGACTGAAAAACGAAGTATCCTGATACGTACCGTGGATGCCGATCATTTTATTGCGTTGGTTTTTGCAGAAGGTGGCAATCTGGGCAAGGGACGCTATGTGATGAGTCGGGATCGAATTAAAATACTGGAAGAGCTTGATACATGAAAATACTGGTCATCAATGGCCCCAATCTCAATCTCCTGGGGCGGCGTGAACCCAAGATTTACGGCCGCATGACGCTTGCAGATATTGAGCACGAATTGCGGGAATTGGCGGTTGAACTGAATGTGGTGCTGGAATTTTTTCAGTCCAATCATGAAGGCGTCTTGCTGGATGAAATTCATGCGGCCCGGGAGAACGGGATAGCCGGTATCATTATCAACGCCGGCGCCTATACCCACACGAGCATCGCCTTGCGGGATGCCATCGCGGGAGTGGCCATTCCGACAGTTGAGGTGCATATTTCAAATATTCATGCCCGTGAACCGTTTCGTTCTGAATCGATGCTGGCGCCGGTTGTTTTGGGACAGATCTGCGGTTTGGGCTCAAAGAGTTATACAGCGGCCCTGTATGGATTGGTAGCGGTACTCAAAGCGGCGGGAGGAGAAGGAAAAGATGATGTCCAAACGGCATGAAAAGATGCGTCACATACTTCGCCAATGCGGTCTGGATGCCGTGTTGCTGGTTCATCCCCCCAATATTCGTTACCTGTGTGGTTTTTCCGGTACGGAAGGCGTGTTGATCATAAGCGCCGCAAAGGATGCCTGGCTGCTGGTTGATTCGCGTTATACACTTCAGGCGCAGGAAGAAACCCAAAGTGTTGTGGTGGAAGAATGCAGGGGCGCAGAAGAAAGCGCCGTGCGTCTACTGAAGCGGGAAGGGATGCACAGAGTTGGTTTCGAGGCAGAATACTTGGTGGTTTCCCGGTTGACCAAACTTGAGACCGGGGATGTTGAGTGGGTGGCGCTGAAGAAGGAATTGCGCGCGTTGCGGGGCATCAAAACCCCGGCCGAAATCGAATATATTCGCAAAGCCGCCCGTATCAATGCCGGAGCTTTCGCGGAAATCGAAAGTTTGATTCACCCTGGATTGTCGGAACGGCGTTTGGCGCTTGAACTGGAGTTTGCCATAAAAAGATTGGGCGGCGAGGAAAAGGCCTTCGATTTTATCGTTGCTTCCGGGAGCCGGGGCGCCATGCCGCATGGGGTGGCCTCCGACAAGTTTATCGCCTCGGGAGAATTCGTAACCGTGGATTTTGGTGGACGGCTTCACGGGTACCACTGTGATGAAACCCTGACTCTGGGTTTGGGAGAGCCGTCCGGAGAGCTGTTGAAAGTTTACGAGATTGTTCGGGAAGCGCATGATCGTGCCAGAAAAGGTGTATGTCCGGGACGGCCGTTGAAAGAAGTGGATGCCATTGCCCGTGATTTTATCCGCGAGAAAGGCTATGGCGAGTTTTTTGGGCATGGTTTGGGGCATGGCGTTGGTCTGGAAATTCATGAATATCCGTTGGTGTCGCCGCGTTCCGAAGATGTTGCGGAAGAGGGCATGGTTTTTACTATTGAGCCAGGTATCTATCTTCCCGATATCGGCGGCGTCCGGATTGAGGATACGGTGGCGGTGACGGCGGATGGATGTGAGGCATTAACGGTCATTCCCAAGTGGTTGCATATTATTAAAAGATAACTATTCTATTAAGGGCCGTTTTTTTTGTTTCAAATGCCGGTATGGTGTTTGTATTGACGATGCAGTGAGGAATTGAATGAATATAGAAGAATTGCGCAATGTGATCGAAATGATCATGCAGACAGATATTACGGATTTCGAACTGGAGGAAGAAGGAAAAAAACTTTCCATCCGGCGTGGTGGTGGACAGCCCCAAATGATTGCTGCCGCATCGGTCATACCACCATCTTCTGTGCCCGAGCGGCAAACAGTTGCCCCGGTTGCCGCTCCGCCTTCCGAAGAAAAAAACGA
>JAFPZV010000262.1 GCA_017417085.1 Deltaproteobacteria bacterium
ACCTGGGCGTGCATACGCCGCAGGACGTGGCGGGGGCCATATGCCTCGGCGCGGCGGCGCTCTACGGTGTGGCCCGGCTTTTCGCTCTGCTGGAGGCGCATCCCGAATGGGAAGATCGCATCTTGCTTGGCGGCTTCCTGTTCGCGGCCGCCGCGCTCGCGTACATCGCTCTGAAATCCTATCCCATGGACTACGGCACGGACGGCAAGCTGCTGGTCAAGCCCGGCCACATGATGCGCGGCGGCTTCCGGGACATGGGCCTGCTGATGGGTTTCTGCGTGGGGCGCTATGTGGAAAAACGCTGGGTGCGCTTCCGCGTGACCGGGGTGGATGCCCGGGGCGTGGCTCTCGCCGCTCTCGGTTTTGTCCTGCTGTCGCTTCTGCAGGTTTGCCTGGGTGAGCTCCTGAAGGCGGCCTTTGGCGGGCATTGGGGACGGCTGTTCACCTTCTTCATCCTGGCCTTCTTCACCGTTGCGGTCTGGCCCGCCGTGATCCGGCGCTTCGCGGGCGGCGGGGAAAGGGGCTGTCTGAAAAGTTCTTGTTTGGGGCGTTGATGCTCTTCTTGCGCTTTTTACTGCATCCAATGTGGCGGCCATCATGCGGGACTACTGCATGACGGGGAGCGATGCCGCTCCCGCTTCCGTTCCGCATTTCTATGAGGATTTGCTCCTGCCTGTTCTTGAAGGAGATTCTACTATCGAAGCACTTCAACATGCTTAACCCGGTGTTCCCCCATAACGGGCGAGATCAGCCAGAGCATATAAGTCATGTATCAGTCAATCTGAACTTGGTAAAGAGCGGCTTTGATAGGTAGGCCGCTCTTTTTATTGCCGTTGCCAAGCCGGCGTGACTGACATTAAGGTTTTTTACGCAAATATGTTTCTATCGTCGTATTGGTATTGTTTCATGGGCTGCTTTTCCGCCCCGGCGGACAGGGAATCCGTGATGCGTTCAGACCACATCTCGCAAAGCTGCAGGATCTTTTCCAGGGTGAAAACAAAGCCGTCCACATCCTTTGCAGTTTCTTCTCCATTGAAAAAATAGTTGTATATGACGAGATTGCTTTTTGGCGGAGTTTTTTTCAGGCGGGTCGATGTTCGGGGCGTCAGGATCGAATGCCATGCGGTAGTCACGGAACAGATTTTCGATCTTTCCTGAATTTTTCAGGTCCCGCAGACGGAGGATGCCCTGGAATTTGGCAAAGCGCGTGTCGTCGTCAAACACGGAATAGTTGGCAAAGCGGGACGTGAGGGCAAAGCCGTGCGTGTCCTTAAACGACAAGTTGTCTTCAATTTGCAGGTCCTTGCCGTTGCCTTCCAGAGAATGCCCGGGATCGATGGCGAAGAACCTGCCCTTGGCAAAGCCCTTGTTCTGTCCGAGCCTGCCCACGGCGTCGCGGTCGGCAAGCACCAGGAAGGTGGCCTTGTACTTGCCCAGGCTTTCCAGCTTTTGTCCATTGGGAGGAACGATGCGGCCGTCCTTGAGGTAACCCTTGCCCATGTCCTTGTAGTCTTCGGCAAATTTCGCTTCCAGCATGAGCTTGGGGTG
>JAFPZV010000263.1 GCA_017417085.1 Deltaproteobacteria bacterium
GGCATCGCTCCCCGTCATGCAGTAGTCCCGCATGATGGCCGCCACATTGGATGCAGTAAAAAGCGCAAGAAGAGCATCAACGCCCCAAACAAGAACTTTTCAGACAGCCCCTTTCCCCGCTGCCCGCGAAGCGCCGGATCACGGCGGGCCAGACCGCAACGGTGAAGAAGGCCAGGATGAAGAAGGTGAGCAGCCGTCCCCAATGCCCGCCACAGGCCGCCTTCAGGAGCTCACCCAGGCAAACCTGCAGAAGCGACAGCAGGACAAAACCGAGAGCGGCCAGAGCCACGCCCCGGGCGTTCACCCCGGTCACGCGGAAGCGCACCCAGCGTTTTTCCACGTAGCGGCCCGCACAGAAGCCCATCAGCAACCCCATATCCCGGAAGCCGTCGCGCATCATATGGCCAGGATTGACCAGCAGCTTGCCATCCGCGCCGTAGTCCATGGGGTAGGATTTCAGGGCGATGTATGCGAGCGCGGCAACCGCAAACAGGAATCCGCCGAGCAGGATGCGGTCTTCCAGTTCTGGGCGTTCATCCAGCAGAGCGAAGAGCCGGGCCACACCGTAGAGCGCCGCCGCGCCGAGGCATATGGCCCCCGCCACGTCCTGCGGCGTATGCACGCCCAGGTAGTTGCGGGAAAAGGCGGTGAGCACGATCAGAACGAGGCAGAGCGCAACTAGGGTCTTGCCCCGCTCCCGGAAGGCCGCCGCGATGCCGCCGCACACCGCCGTCGCAATGATCGTGTGTCCACTGGGAAAGGAGTAGCCCCCGGCCGTGGCGATGGCGTGCCCGGCGGGCACGATCCGGGCGTCCCGGATCCAGGGGCGGTACACGCAGGCCGTCAGTTTGAGCAGCGAGCTGCAGGCGCGGCAGACCGCCAGCGAGGCCAGAAGGTACAGGCCCTTCTTCTTGTCCACACACCAGTAGATGAAGATCGGGATCAGCGGCAGCCAGGTCACCGCAAAGAGCGAAACCCACTTCATGAAAGGCGTCGGCAGGTTGTGGGCACTCTCACGAAGGTCCTGCAAAAACAACAGATAGGTGATATCCATGTTTTCCTCCCGGAACTTCTCTGCCCATGAAATCCACCATTATGGATGATGCCTGGCCACAGTGGTCTTTCTCCCCAGCCCGCTTCGGCAATGAAAAATTATTCATGCACGCTCCATAGCCCAGCATTGTCCACAGACCATACAAAAAAAAACGTTATTAGACATGCCTGAAGCCCGAAACGGTAAAGTCGGGGACATCCTTGTCGGTCATATCCTGATTGAGGGGAATGTTGACGACCACCTCATAAGCATTGCTCGCCAGTACCAGTGGAGGAACCCCCGTTCGTGTATTTTGCACTACTGTATTTTGCGCTGTCAGATTGCAGGTTACATGCAGTACACCATCATTACTTACATTGAGGGCGTACTTGTGCTTAGGAAATTCCATCGCCATCCCAATTGGTATAAGATCAGGCAATGTAGCCACCTCGTCATCCGCCGGAGGCGTACCCGTAGCAAGGTGTATGCTCAGCGAGCCTTCGATGCCAGCCTGAGAAGCCAGCATGGTGACAAAACCGCGTATTTTTTTGTCCGGAATAATGTCGGCCATCTGTTCCAAAATGCCCTGCTCGTTTGGCGGCCGGGATGGCGAACCCGGTTTGGTCACATCCAGATAGTTGGTATCCGGATGTAGGGGAGCAGTACGAAGCGGTTGTCCATTGATGGAAGCCACGTCCCCGCGCACAGCATCCAGCAGGTATGAATTGTGAAAACCATTTTCATCAATGGTGTGATCCTGCTCCTTGAGATATTCATCCGAGATGGACTGATGGAGGGCGGCATGGATGGCAGTGGCACGTCCCGGATCCACAGTGAATGACGTTTTGCAGGCCTTGAGCATGCCCGGCGTAGTCAGGAAGTTTGTCAAAATTCTTCCGGCCTTGGCACGCATGCCCTGGAGGGATCTGTCGGCTGGAGGGTAGTACTCTAAATACTTGAGTACCGCCTCCTGCACACCCTTTTGATCGCTCGCCGGAATACCATTTCCGACAGCGACGTTGGAATCACCTCCGCTAACCATGCGGCTCACAGCCATACGGAGCAAAATGGCTTGTTCGACTCCTCCTTTAACAGAAGTACTCGCGATGCGGGTTTCCCCAAGATTCGGCAACACTCCCTGCTGACGCAGCATGGACGCCATAGCGTCCTGCAAACGGGTATTGCGGTCAGCAAGCGCCTGCTGTCCTGATGCGCTCAACCCCCTGAAGGCATCACCAATCTTTTGAAAAAAGCGGGAAATTCCGGATTGCGTTTCCAAAGCACCCTGGCTGTTCAGCTGAACATACCCGCCAGTTTCAAGATATTGCTGCAGTTGAACCCCAGTCGTGATTGCTGTCATACTGCCTCCTTTAGGTATCTCGTTGTCACACTCGGAGAAACTGTCCCATCAAGAGTGAAGCTTCCTCGCCCGGCTCAGAGCCAACAGCGTTGGCATCAGGCCTCCATACAGCAAGTTTTCGCAACCACTGTGCCAGCAACGAAAGGAAATTCCCCATCAGGATATCAAAATGTTCATCATCAAGCTGGCGGATGTCCCAGGCGCATTGAAGCGTAACCAATTCCTGCTCTGTATCCAGCCCCAGCGTCAGTCCCTGCGTACCGCTGAAACAGTTATTGGCGGATAGAAGCATGGCGTACAACTCTTCCCGGTTTTCTCCGGGAAGGAGCCCAATGCCGGACTGCAGAAGGATCATACCGGAATCTTCCAGCAAACCAAGCTGAATATCTATGCCCTCCACTGTCAGTGTTCCCTGGCATGTTCCGCTTTTGATCGCACATTCACAGCCGTTTCTTTCCGCGAAACTGGTAACAAGCTTATAAAAGGTGTCACGCATTGCTCTCTCCTTTCAAAACATGCCGGCAGAAAGCGCAGAACCCGGAAATCTCATATGCGCATATCTCGGCAGATGTCTGCACACCCCACTTGCATCACCGGACCGGTGACAGTCCGTCATGACGTCCTGTCCATGGAATCCACCTATGAGCGATGTCCGTTTCCGGCGGTCTTTCCCCGCCTA
>JAFPZV010000264.1 GCA_017417085.1 Deltaproteobacteria bacterium
CCCAGAGGGATGAGCGCCGCGCCCTTCCACAGAAAGACGGCCAGTGCGGCGACATTGGTCGCCAGGTTGATGGCCTTGGTGGTTCCGGTTGCTTGCTGCAGGCTCTGGCGCGCCCAAATGGTCAGAAGGAGCATCAGGAAGGTGCCGGTGCCCGGGCCGTAGAAACCGTCATAGATGCCGATGACCAGGGCAATTGTCGCGATGAGGGGAAGGGCTTGTGACGGCGGCAGCGGTTTTTCGGCATTCTTGCTGAGATCTTTGGCACGCAGCACGTAAAAGGCCACCAGGGGCAGAATGGCCAGCATGATGATGCGGAAGGCGAAGTCATTTGTGGCCAGAGCTATCCGTGCACCGATACAGGAGCCGAGAAGGCCGCAGAAGATGCCTATGGCTGCGGAACCGAGCACCACGTAGCCTGCCAGGGCGTAACGCAGGGTGGCGATGGCCGTGCCCATGGTGGCCTGCAGCTTGTTGGTGGCGATGGCCGCATGCACGGGCAATCCGGCGAACAGAAAGGCCGGCAGCGAGATCAAACCTCCCCCGCCGGCGATGGAGTCCACGAAGCCGGCCAAAAAGCACAGCGGACAGTTAATGAAGTATTCCATGAAATTCTTTGCGCCTTATCCTGTAGCCCCTGGAGGATTGCTCCCTCTTACAGCAGTTTCTCGTCAGGCCGGCCGACTTCCTCGGCCAGCTCGATGCCGTGCTTTTCGGATGCCGCCAGGTCTTCACCCTCGGAGTCGAAGATCTTTCGGTCAAGCAGGCCGTTCACCTTGGCCACGCAGGTGGTGACCACCGCGTCTCCGGTCACGTTGACGGCAGTACGGCCCATGTCCACCAGCCGGTCGACGCCCATGAGCATGGAAACGCCTTCCACCGGCAGGTTCACCGAAGAGAACACCACGGTCAGCATGATGGTCCCCGCTCCGGGGATGCCGGCTGTACCGATCGAGGCCATGGTGGCGGTCAGGATGACGGTCAGGTAGCCGGAAAGCCCCAGATCGACGCCGAAGGCCTGGCTTGCGAAAATGACGGCCACGCCCTGCATGATGGCGGTGCCGTCCATGTTGATGGTGGCCCCCAGCGGAATGGTGAAGCCGGTGACCCGCGGACTGACGCCGATCTTGCGTTCAAGTGTTTCCACATTGAGAGGAATCGTGGCGTTGGATGAGCTGGTGGAAAAGGCAAAGCCCATGACCGGGAGCATTTTGCGGAAGAAGCGCACCGGGCTCATGCGGGCGAACAGGATGAGCAGAAACCCGTACACCAGAATCAGCTGCAGGGCCAGGCCGATATAGGTGCCGCCCACGAACTTGGCCAGCGGAAGCAGGGCGGAAAGCCCCGCATTGGCGAAGGTGTGGGTGATCAGGCAGAAGACGCCCAGAGGCGCAAAGGCGAGTACAAACTGCACCATGCGCATCATGATCTCGTTGAATTCCTTGAAGAATTGCCCCACCGTGCCCACCTTGTCGCCCAGTGAGCCGATTATGTAGCCCAGAATCAGAGCGGCCACGATGATCTGCAGCATGGTGCCCGTGGCCATGGCGTTGACCACATTGGCCGGGATGATGTTCAGGAGCGTGTCGGCTATGGGAATGGCCTTGGCGGCACTGACCTCAATCTTGGTAATGGCGCCCAGATCGAGCCCCACGCCGGGATTGATGAGCAGGCCGAGAGCCAGCGCCAGGCTGATGGCCACAAAGGTGGTGAACGTGTAGAGAATCATGGTCATGCCGCCCACCCGGCCCAGCATGGAACCGGAGCCCATGGCGGCCGCTCCGCATACGATGCTTGTGAAGACCAGAGGTACCACCAGCATCTGCATCAGGCGGATGAAACCGCGTCCAATGACGAAACAAAAGCCGTTGATCCCTGCCGTAAACAGGGAAGAATCCTGAGGCAGCACCAGATTGCAGAGTGTGCCGAGAAGCGTGCCGGCGATCAGGGCAATGAAGATCCAGCTGGTCAGGCTGATCCTGTTGAGAAAACCTTGCTGGGCGGTTTGAGAATTTCTTGGGCGCATGGGCATTCCTCCTGGGAGCAAAATGGGTGTTTGGGAACTCTCTTTGCGAACGCCATGGAACGGCTCTTTTTCTTTTATGATGCAAGAACGGACGGCATACAATGAAAAAAATGCGGTTTCCCACTGGACCGTTTGGCGTGGAGGCCCTTTGCCGTTTCGAATCGGATATAGTTTCGTTCTTTTTTATTGCATCAAGGCCAGCAGTTCTTCCTCGGAAAGGATATCGGCACCTGTTGCGGCCGTATCCGTGCCCTCCAGGAAATCGGCGGCCAGCTCGCGCTTTTTGGCGTGCAGGGCCAGAATCTTTTCTTCGACGCTGTGGGCCATGACCAGCCGGTAGACTGTCACCGGCCGTTCCTGGCCGATGCGGTGGGCCCGGTCCGTGGCCTGATCCTCGACCGCCGGGTTCCACCAGGGGTCCAGATGCACCACGTAGTCGGCTGCGGTCAGGTTCAGTCCCTGGCCGCCGGCCTTGAGGCTGATAAGAAAGGCGTCGCCTTCTCCCGCCTGAAAGGCCGCGACCCGTTTCCGGCGCGTCTCTTCCGGAGTGGCGCCGTCCAGATACTGGTATCTGATGCCGCGTTTGTCCAGCATGGCGCGCACCAGTGAAAGGAATCCCACAAACTGGCTAAACACCAGAAGCCGGTGCCCGCTCTCCCGGGCCTCTTCCAGAAGATCCAGAAAACAGCGCATCTTGGCGCTTTCCTCATCCGTCTTCCCGGACAGTCTCTTCTCGGCCAGCGAGGCGTGGCAGCAGGCCAGGCGCAGTCGGGTGAGCTCGGCCAGAATGTTGATGCGCGAATGTTTGCCCGCTTCCTGCTGCGCTTCCAGATGCTCCACGGCCCGGCGGCGCAGCGCCTCGTAAAAGCTTTGTTCACGTTCGTCCGGCTCGATGAGAAGCGTCTGCTCGGTGCGGCTGGGCAGATCGTCCAGCACCTGGCTTTTCAGCCGGCGCAGAATGAAGGGCCGGGTGAGCAGCTTGAGCGCACTGGCGCTCTGCCCTCCCTGGGCCGCCCCCGCGAAGCGGCGATGAAATTCCGGGTGGCTTGTACCCAAGAGCCCGGGATTGATGATGTTGAAGAGACTCCACAGATCGTCCAGATGATTTTCGATGGGCGTGCCGGTCAGAACCAGGCGGAAATCGGCGGGAATGGCGGCGGCCGCCCTGGTGCGTTTGGCCGCGTCGTTTTTCAGCGCCTGGGCCTCATCGAAGATCACCATGCTCCAGTGCTGGGCCGAAAGGGCCTTTCTCTCGATGTGCAAGAGCCCGTACCCTGCGATAAGCACCATGCCAGGGCCCATTTGGGCCACAATGTTTTCACGCTTGCCGGAAGCTGCATCCCGCAGACGGTATACGGCAAGACTGGGCGCAAAGCGTGTCAGTTCCGCTTCCCAGTTGGGGCAGACCGAAGTGGGGGCAATGACGAGGCATGGCCCCTTTGTGGCTTCGTGGAGCATGACGGCGATGCTCTGGACGGTCTTTCCCAGTCCCATGTCGTCGGCCAGACAGCCGCCCACACCCCAGTGGGCAAGCCGCGCCAGCCAGATGAAGCCCTCCTTCTGGTAGGGCCGCAATTCGGCCTGAAGGGCCCTGGGTACTTCCGGGTTCATCGACAGTGCGTCGCTCATGCGCCCGGGCGCGGCCTGCCAGCTGGCATCACGTTCGAAATTCATGCTGGCGCAGGCTTCATCCACAGCGGGACCGGCCAGAGGATGCAGCATCAAATCACTCTTTTTCCCACGGCCGGTTTTGCGTTCGAAGGCCAGAAGCTGCAAACGTTTAAGGCTGCGCCGTGCTTCCTCGGTGAGGGCAAGGAATTCTCCGGGCGCCAGTTCCACAAAACGCCCGTGTCCGCCGGAAAGCTGATCCAGCACTTCTCCCAAAGCCAGGACGTGCTCCTCGTCGATTTGAACCTCGCCGGAAAGGGAGAACCATTCGCCTGCGCTGCCCTTGTTCGCCCGCACCCGCACCTGTGCCGGAGACAGTGTGCCAACCAGGCGCAAACGCTCGCCTTCGGGCCATTCCACCCGGCAGAGAGCGGCGGCCTTTTGGAGTTCGGTCAGGACCTGAAGAAATTCTTCCAGATCGTTGCTGAACCAGCGCCCGTCTTCAAAGGATGCGGCCAGAGTTGGACAGGCGGCCAAAAGCCGTTCCGCCGCCTCCCGCTCCGCCGCGAAGTCCCGGAGCAGGCGCAGGGGACGGCCGTCCACCATGGCCATCGGATCGGCAGGTCCCTGCCCGGGCCGGAAGACTGCGCCGCTTGCTCCGCTGCCCTCAATTCCCTGAGTTTTGAGAGGGCGCACGAACAACGCTGCGGCAAAGCCTGCGCCCTGCTGCCGCAGTTGCACGACCGGCAGAGTTTCGCCCGCTTGCTCCTCGGCCTTCAGTTCCAGGCGTAAAGGAAGCGTGCTCTGTTGGGCCAGCTCCAAAAGACGCGGCAAGGCTTCCCTGGGCATGATCATCTTGTCCCGTTTTTTTCCTGTGTCTTTCTCCAGAATGCGGCTGATGCTAGCCGTCTTTTCGTCAAAGAGCAGCACGGCCCAGGCGTTTTCATCCACTTTGAGCAGCTGGACATTGAGACCTCTGCTTGTGGCGGTGAGCCGGACTTCGCAGCCCTTGGGCTTTTCGGTGATGATCAGTTCCACCGGACGCTGTTCCAGACTGATATGCTCGCCGCTGTGGGCGTGGAAGATGAGCGGATGTCCGCACAAAAGCGGCAGACCCCGTTCCGGTACGAACTTCCAGCTGCCTTCGCCGTAGTAGGAACTGCTGTGCTGGACAAAGGCGGCGCTCATCTTGTGGTCATGCGGGGTGAGCCATTCCAGCTTTTCCGCCTCCGGCCCAACGAGATGCTTGACGGCAAAACGCTGGCCCATGGTCCAGGTCCCCTTGGCGGTGTAGGTTTGCATCTTGGGAAAGACCTCGTAGCTGATCGGATCCAGCATCCACGCCAGACGTTTGGGCTTTTCCTTCTTCTCCTTCTCCGGGGAGGCAAGAAGTGTTGTAAGCGCTTCCAGTTGCCGCTCCCAGGGCTCCCTGATGACGATAAGCCTGCGAAAATCCGGGTGCGGCACATTCAGCCCGAGGGATTTTTCTCCCGCTGTGGTCAGGGCGTCATCAAGAATCGCGGCCGCGATCGGCAGGACGGGAGCCAGCCTGTTTCGCAGTTCGGCACAGGGTTCCACCCAGTCCTTGTCCTCATGCAGGGTGCAGGCGTGCGCATACAGCAGCCGGGAAACGAGATCCGCATGAGGCGCATGCCGTTCTATCCAGTACCTGTGGGGAAGATCGTCGCGTTCGCTTCCCGTAACCATCCGGGAAGAAAGCATTTCCAGAAGGGCGAAGAAACCGGTTTCGCCGTGAAGCGTCTGGACATTGTCGCGGAGCAGACTGCTGCACTCCCGGTGCATGTCGGGCAGTTCCACCCCCGAACCCAGCCGGGCTGTTTGCAGGACAAGGCTGCCGAAAACCGGCAGTTCCGCCAGACGGTTGCGGGTCCCCTTGCGCCACAGCCTACGTGCTTCCAGTTGAATCTTCAGAGCGGCTGCATAGTCTTCGTGCAGCAGCTGATCCAGGGCGATGAGCGTCATGGTGTCTATCGGTGCCAGGGCTTTCAGCCGGGCGGTACTCAGTCTTTTGTTCCGGAAGAGCTGGACAAGGCCACTGATGATGCTGGCTGGCGGAGGCGAACAGCGTCCCTTGCCGATGGCATCCAGAAGCATTGCGGCCGTGGGCCAGACCGTACAGTACAGAATCAGATCCTGGACCATGACGGAGAGAATGAAGGCTTGCCGGTACGGGGTTTTTTCCAGAAACCAGTTGAGCTGGAAGGGCAGGGCATGCAGGCTTTGGGAGATCACCATTGCGACCTGTCCGTCGTCGATCTTTTCGGGAATGGGAATGTTGCTGTACAACGCGAAGAAGACCTTTTGCCTTGCAAGGTACATGAGCATGTCGGAGCTTTTGGGCAGCTGGTTCATCATGTCCAGGACATTCGGCAAGAGTTTTTTATCCTGGACGGCCTGTTGAATCAGCCTGTGACGCAACTCCGGTTGAAGCACATCGTTCTCGTAGAGGCCGGGGGTTGTGAATCCTTTGCGTATGGCCGGGATTTCGTCCGCTTTCCACTTGCCGGAAGGAGGCCAGATGCCGACCTTTTCCATTAGCTTGGCCAGTTTGGCCTCGGGCAGAAAGGGGCAGAGCGCGTCCATCTGCAAGAAACGGCGCGCCAGAAGATCGGGCAGTTTGGAATGGTTTATATGTGCAAGATCTGTCATGGTGCTTCTACCTGTTCGATTTCAGGGAAGTATCTCACATTTCAATCGTTTTGGTAATGGGGAATGCCGGGAAACCGAAGCTGGATATTTTGCGGATATGCGTATGGACCATAAACAGTATCGCCGGCTTTTACCCGAATTTCCAGACGGAGATCGGTATTGACGATTTCTCGGATTGCCGGAGGACGCAGACCGAAGCGTTCCCTGTAGATAATTCCTGGTTTCCAACGGTTGGTTGGCCACATCCAGTCACAGCCTTCGTGCCCCATGGAGGCGCCGAAGTCCGGCATGCGGCACTCTCTCCGGGGGACGCCAGTCATGAAAAAAAAGCAATTCATGCTGGTAGCTTCCTGAATCTGCCAGTATGTCTCGACGTAGAGCATGCGGCGATGGGTCATGTACAGGCATTCTGGCGGGATTCGGCATCCAACGAGCATGAGCGGTCCAAGCAGGATGGGGTTCATTCGCGCATCCGTGGGCACTTCATCAACAATCCACTGGGGCAACGCTTTGTCAAGCGGGGGAATCGGTTTCCGGCGCGTGGGGGGGCTTGCCAGAATTTCTGGAGAAAAACTCCGTTTGGGAGGCAAGAAATCCACAATGGCTTTGCCGGAGGAGAGAAGTCGCGGTTCTGTTTCCAGAACCTTGCATTGTGTGATGAAG
>JAFPZV010000265.1 GCA_017417085.1 Deltaproteobacteria bacterium
CGGATGCGATACAGCCAAAGATGGTCCAGCTGCCATTCGTCCGTCTGTTCCTGGCGCCATGACCTACCGTACCAGCAAAAAGGGTGAAAAGGTGTCGCGTTTGGGTTTTGGCATGATGCGCCTGCCCACGGTGGACAAACGGGCTCTCCAGCGCAAATCGACCGCGGCCATCGATCAGGAGCTGGTCAACTCGCTGGTAGCCGAGGCGTTGGATTACGGCATCAACTACTTCGATACCTCGCCGCGCTACGCCCAGGCACAATCGGAAACAGTTCTGGGCATCGCGCTCAAACCTTTCCCCCGCGATAAATATTTCATCGCCACCAAACTGTCCAACCAGGCGGAAAGCGATTGGAGCCGCGAGGCGTCCATCGCCATGTACGAGAGGTCTTTCCGGAATCTGCAGGTCGAGGTGATCGACTACATGCTGCTGCACGGCATCGGCATGGGCAATGACGCCATGAAGGTCTTCAACAGCCGCTACATCGACAACGGCATGCTGGATTTTCTGCTGGAGCAGCGCGAAAAGGGACGCATCCGCAACCTGGGCTTTTCCTACCACGGTGACATCCGAATCTTCGACC
This sequence comes from Deltaproteobacteria bacterium, assembly GCA_017417085.1. The sequence continues at coordinate 585 of JAFPZV010000265.1, forward strand.
ACGCGCTCGCCATGGGCGTGGACTGGGATTTCGCGCAGATCCAGCTTAACTACATCGACTGGAAACACGCCAAAGAAGTGAACTCCCGCAACACCAACGCCGAATATCTCTACGGCGAACTGCGCAAGAGAAATATCCCCGCCATTATCATGGAGCCGCTTCTGGGCGGCCGGCTGGCCAGCATGAACGGCAACCGCAAGGCCATCGCCATGCTCAATGCGGCCGATCCGGAATCCAGCCCGGCGCAGTGGGCCCTGCGCTACGCCGGGCATTTCGACGGCGTACTGACCGTCCTCTCCGGCATGACCTTCCGGGAACACCTGCGGGAAAACATCCGCACCTGTTCGCCGCACAAGCCCCTGAACAAGGACGAATTGGAGATGCTGGGAAAAGTGGCGGAACTCATGGTGGGTTTCAAGACACTGCCCTGCAACACCTGCCAGTACTGCATGCCCTGCCCCTACGGGCTGGACATCCCCTCCATCTTCGAGCACTACAACCGCTGCGTCAGCGAGGAAAACTATGTGGCCGACACGCATGACGCCCACTACGGTTCCGCCCGGAGGGCCTTCCTCGTGGGTTACGACCGCAGCGTGCCCAAGCTGCGCCAGGCCGATCACTGCACCGGCTGCGGCCGCTGTGTGCCCCACTGTCCCCAGCGCATCGACATCCCGAAGGAAATGGTGAAAATCGACCGCTTTGTAGAGGCGCTCAAACAGCAGAAAACGCTGGAAACGGAAAAAGTTTGATGCCTCCATGGCTTTGGGATTGCGGATTGCGCGCGGTCAATTGTATTGCCGCGCATTTCACAGCGAGCGCATTTCCCCCCGGTTGACCATGTGCTCGATGTCCTCCGGAGAGTTTTCCACAAGGAACCTTTCCAGTCCGGCCACGATTTTTTCTTTGTCGCGCGGCATGTTCGCCGCGAAATGCACCGGGTTCAGATAGTGGCCGCAAAACAGCAGGGTATCCGCCTCAAGATGACGGACGAAGATGAGCAGCTCACGTACCTTCTCCGCCTCCGGGGCCTCGGTAAATTCGCCGCACGCCCGCATTTCCCAGAGCGGCGTATTGGGGAATACGGTGAGTCCGGTGGTAGAGATCATCCGGGAGCGCACCTGATTGAAGAGCCGCGCCGTGGCGATCGCGTTGCGCTCGCCCGTGCCCGCGCCGCCTCCGCCCACCATGTACATGGGTACGATGTCGATGCCCGCCTCGTTGAGGCGCAGCATCTGCTCCAATGCAGTTTGCGCGCTCGCGCCCTTGTTCAACATCTTGAGGATCTCCTCGTCACCGCTCTCCACGCCAAGGAAAAGCTCGCGAATGCCCGCTTCCCGCAGGGCCTGGAGTTCCTCCAGCGTCTTTTTGCACACGTCGGTCACCCGGGTTTGCATGGCGATTTCGGAAAAATCGGGGAAGTAGCGGCGAATCTGTCCGATGTAGCCAAGCAGGCGATCCGTGGGCAGCACCAGAGGATTGGAGCCTACCATCCAGATTTTAGTGTTTTCGGGATAGATGCCCTGCCGACTCTTGTTTTCGAGCTGCTCCTCCATCTCCTCGGGAGTGACGCAGGCGAACCTGTACTCTTTGGAGACGTAACAGTAGACGCAGCGGTTCCATGTGCAGCCCTGGGTAACGCGCAACAGCATGGCGTTCGCGTCCAGGGGATGGCGATATTCCGGTTCGGTAAAGCGGGACAGCATGATAACCTCCGTTGGGAAAAAGAGCTTCGTTTCCGACCGCTTTCACAATACAATCCGGAAAAGAGCGTTTCCAGTACGCATTTTTTTCTTCCTGCAACTTTTTTGCAACCAGTGGAGATCCATCATGAAAATAGCGACGATACCGCGCAAAAAACGCGTTCCGGCCACGGAATATGAGGACAAGTGCCCGCTTCTGGCGGCCATGGAGCTGATCGGCGGCAAGTGGAAACTGCCCATCCTCTGGCATCTGGCCGAGGACGGGGATGGCGCAGAAGGCGGCGTGCGCTACAATGCTCTGCGGCGTCAGGTACGCGGCGTAACCAACATGATGCTGACCAAGTGCCTACGTGAGCTGGAGGCGGCCGGTCTGGTGCTACGCCACGATTTCGGCGAGAACCCGCCCCGGGTGGCCTACGAACTCAGCGCCTCGGGCCGCGGCCTGATGCCGATTCTGAAGAAGCTCTACCGCTGGGAGGCGAAACGGATGAGCGAGGCAAAAGGCGGAAAAGAGGAAAAAACATGCTGACGATGTTTACGAAAGCTTCAAACAGAAAGGACGGAGTGATGCTTTCCGGGCACCACTCCATCTTTACAGGAACAAGCAGCGGACAGGTGTTTCACTTGAGTCACGTCCCCCGGCAAAGCCGGGGGGGTACCCAAAATATTTACCACGCCTGCAAGTACTCTTATCCCAAACGGACAAAATGACCGAAAGGATGTCCGAAAAGATGACCAAAAGGAAAATGTGAGGTGCTCCCCCTCAAAATGGACAGGAACGATAGCTGATCCTGTACAATTTTAGGAGAGTACCTCATTCAGCGCGCCCTTCAGCAAGGCCTTCCATGCGGCCGTTGGATGAATGCTCCCTTAAAATTGGACAGGATAAGCCTCGCATACCTATCCAATTTTGGGGGAGCACCTCATTGAAAGGTAGGGCCGTAAATAACTATTGATAATCCTGCTGGCGGAAGCTTTGATGTCCATACGGCCATCGCCAAGACACCACTCGAAAATACACCCTTCCACGATAGTGCAAATATCCATGCACGCCAGATGTACATCGACGCCTTGTCGTATATATCCGGCCGACAAGGCATCATTCATCTCCTTTTCGCTTCTTGCCATCACCGTTCCGTCAAGAAAACTCCCGTTCTGTTCCGACATGTATGCGGAAAGAGAACGGTTTCCTGTTGTGTAGAAACTTTTCATGAATCCTTCGCCCAATTTCATGTAACTGTCTATCAGGTGCATATAGAGTTCACTCAACCTGTCGCCGATACGTGACAAATCCGTTTCGAGAACGCAATCTTCAAAGGATATTTCTCTGAGAAAAAACATCATCAAGTCATCTTTGTCTCTGAAATAATGGTAAAAAGTGCCTATGGAAAGACTTGCCGACTCGCAGACACTGCGAACTGTCACACAGTCGGCGCCTTTCTTCCGGATAAGGGATATCGTTGCCTCAATGATCTTCTTCCTGCTGTCCATTGGAATTTCATCTTTTGCAGGTCTGCCGCATCTTCTTCCCATTTCTGCTCCCTTTATAATTTTTCAGGAGATTTCAATTTTTTCTTGACAATATAAAACATGTTCTATAAATATCCAAAACCCATCCAGCTAATAAAACATGTTCTAAACGCATCACGTATTCCCCCACTTTGGAGGAATCCTAATGAAAATCACCTACTGGTCGGACTATACATGCCTCTTTATATCGGTGAAGAAAAGCTGAAAAAAGCGATTTTGTCGCTTACGGCTATGGAAGGCATTGAAATCGAGATAAAAGCGTTCTGCTGGATCCTGCGGCCAGGGAACACGCCACGATGAAAAAGGCAGTCTAAAAACGCCGGCCTCCAGCATGCCTGTTCCAGGCACATTTTCGACCGGCGTGCTCAAACTATAAACAGGCTAACAGTTGTCTAACAAACGGGATCGCCTCACTTTTTACCACAAGTGCCCGGGGAATGAAAAAAGACTTTCCGGCGCGCTCTGTGGTGTGTTTTGCGAACGGTTCATTTCGCCACCGATATTCCGCGCACTTTTAACGAAAGAGTAGAAATCATGGATGAAAAAACGATGTGTGCGCCTTCAGTTGACAGTTCCCTGCGCCATAATATTCTTCGAATGCCCGAGGAATGCCAGCTGTGCAGCGGCATTGTGATCAACGGACGATGTATCAAGTCATTGATATTCACCACCGATCTGGCGATCATTAAAAACTGTGACGCTGACGCCGTGTTTGCAGTCTATCCCTTTACGCCCCAACAATCCATTTCCAACGCGATCATCAGCGCAGCCTACGTTCCCGTGTTTTGTGGCGTGGGCGGCGGCACAACCCAAGGGGGGCGCGTGGTGAGGCTGGCGAAAGATGCGGAGTGCCATGGGGCCATGGGCGTGGTACTTAACGCCCCGGTGCCGGATGAGGATTTGGCGGCTGTCGCCAGAGCTGTGGATATCCCGGTGATCGTCACTGTCGTCAACGAAAACGTCGATATCCGCGCCCGACTTCAGGCCGGAGCCACTATCCTCAATGTAGCTGGAGCTGTGGCCACTTCAGAGCTTGTGGCCTGGATCAGACGGGATTACCCGGATGTTCCCATCATCGCTAGCGGCGGCAATTTGCCGGATACTATCCTTCGGACGATCGAGGCCGGAGCTAATGCTATTACCTATACTCCGCCTTCCACCAAGGAGCTGTTCAAGGCCATGATGGCGCGGTATCGGGAAAATATAGGAAAATGATGATTTAATCAGGGTGTTCTCGCCCGTTATGAAATGCTCCCATCTCTCTGCAGTCAGTCCCTTTGTCTTGTTATAAAAAATGCCTCCCGGATCGAGTTTTATATACGCTCGATCCAAGAGGCATTTCGTCTACCGGTTTTAAATTGTTGTAATATCACATACTTATCTCATTTGTGAGCCTTAGAGAATCCAGGATTTCGTCCGCTCCTCTCTTTCATCAAAACGGAGGCACCTGTCAGAGCAAGTCTGAACTACTACACCTCACAGCACAATCACGCCGTTTAAATTCCTTGGCTTTATGTCAGCCCCTGCATCAACTAATGTCTGTATCACTTCAACATACCCCTGCGATACAGCCCAGCCCAACGCCGTCTTACCATTTAATTCCTCCACATTCATATCCGCATCCGCATCAATTAACGCTTGAGTCATTTCAACATGACCCTGCGACGCAGCGTACATCAGAGCTGTTGCACCATCTTCATCCTTTGCATTCACATCCGCACTGGCGTCAATCAACACTTGTGCCATCTCAACATGACCTCCTCCCGCAGCACACATCAGCGCCGTCATGCCATCCTTGGCAGCTGCGTTCACCTTCGCACCAGTTTTAATCAACACCCTTGCCGCTTCAACATGGCCCAGAAACGCGGCATACATCAGTGGCGTTACACCGTTCCTATCCCCTATATTCACCTTTGCACCAACTTTAATCAGCTCCTGTGCCATTTCAGCATGGCCCAGAGAGACGGCATACATTAGCGCCGTCCACCCGCTTTCATCTGTCGCATGCACATTCGCACCAGATTTAATCAGCGCCCACGCCACTTCAGCATGACCGCCTCCCGCGGCACATATCAGCGCAGTTATGCCGTCCTTAGCTGCTGCGTTTACCTCCACACCAGCTTTAATCAATGCCTGCGTCACTTCAGTATGACCGCCCTCCGCAGCATACATCAGTGCCATTGCGCCGTTCCTGGTTGCTGCATCTACCTTCGCACCGGCTTTAATCAGTGCCCACGCCACTTCAGCATGACCGCTTTCCGCAGCATACATCAGCGTCGTTACACCATCCGAGTTTGTCAAGTTCACATCCGCACCAGCATTGAGCAACGCCTGAACTTTTTGAACCTGATCGGACAATACAGCACGCATCAAATCCGTCACGCCGCTCTCGTCTAGTGCGTCTATGCCCGCACTGTCCCAATTGAACTCCGCACCATTTTCAACATGGTCTTCCTTCATGGAAGAAGGTAAAGCACTCGTTTCGCCAGGAACAGGATCATGGATAAAAGGTCTCATAAGTTTCTCCTTATGAAATTTCCCAATTCCAAAGGCCAACAAAGAAGCCCCCCCCGCCTCTTCTGAGCGCGCGTTCTCCCTTGGTGGTCCATGTCCATCGCAACTTGCGGGAAAACAAAAGCTGTCCCAGCCGTGCCTTCACGCTCATCGCGGCCATAACAACTCCCGATTTTTCTAGAGGTAGAGAAATGAGGACGTTTACTGCATTTACGGAAAATGCGGAGACTACATTCCATCCAGAGGCCTTCCCGCCCCTTCTTTCACGAAATACAATTCAATTTTTCCCGGCATCGGCCGTTTATGCTGAACTTCGGCTCAACATCATGAACTTTACGAATACTTACTTGAACTATTCTCTGGAAGAATTGTCTTGGAGTGCTATCTTGATATTCTTAATTGCAGATAGCTTGCGAGTGGAATTATTTTTTCTTTCAAAATAAAGCAAATAATTTCCAAATGCAAGTAAATAAAAATTTTTGCAGCAACCGAGCTTGGTGGCCCCCTGTCACAACAGCTCTCTGATTTTTCAAAGGAACGACCATTTTCCCAAAGCCGTTTATTGAGGTGCTCCTATTTGTCAGACAACTGTTAGTCTGAGTGCAGGGTATTGATAAACACCATGTTGGTAAATTGACTCCTCTGATCCGTATTGCATATCTCTGGCGTTCCACAAGGCTTCTTCAAGGGCATCAATAAAATCCACATCCATCGTTGCGGAAAGCCGCCTGGAAAGCACCTTGCAACTGTACCAGTCCATAATGTTACAAGGTCCCCTACGCATATGAATGTAAGTAATATCCGCCTCCTACCTATAACCTAGTTTTCTGTTGATGGCATCCTCGACCCAATTCCGGATAGAGACGCCTTCCGCTTTCACCTGCTCTCGCACCTTTTCCACAATTGCTGCGGCTACGGCTATTTGTTTACGAGGCTCGGCCTTTTCCGTTTTTCGTGGCGTCCTGTCCTTACGTCCCATAGGACGGCCGGCGCCCGGGCGGCTTCCACCACGATTACCCGTTTTCTCCATTTTGTTCGCACACCTCCTCTTCGGTAACCATCCTGTACACCCAGTTCAAATCCCGCTCATCCTGTACCACCGGATCAGCGAGCACAACAGATACGTAGTTCCATGCTCCCACGCCGCTTCCCATGATCTCATAGGCTACGTGAGGCTTGCCATCAATCTCGTATTCGATTCGGCTCAGCGTATCCCGCGGTTTACCAAGTATCGTTTCTTTTGCCGCAATGCCTTTCTCGGCAAGTGCGTCAACCAAAGATTTTCCTTCCATGTAGTTCCGTCCCAAGATGGCCGGGAATGGGCGGGTTGCCAGGGCGGAATTCCACACGTCCAGACCATCGGCCAGCAGTCGGCCGTACAGAATGTTGCGGCCGTCGGTATACTGGGCAATGCCGTCATCTTTTATCCGTGCCAGGTGGTACTCACGGCAGTTGTACTGCACTGTCAGCGGCCAGCCGGGATTGGCAACCGCTTGCCAGACATCAACATCAGAGCTATTTGTAGAGGTGTATTTATCGCCATCCTTGATCCACTGCGGCGTTGGGCATCCGATGATCTCCGCCGGCACGTAATCCGGCGGATACAACTCTGATATTCCGTCAAATGTATGTTGCAGCAGGTAGTTGTTCTCCCCGAATTTCCCAGTTGCTTCGGCTTTCATTGTGTCAAAAAAAACGTAGTCTTGGTACATGTTCATTCTGCCTCCTTGTTTGTACTTCGCTTCGCTTGCCCGCCATGTAAAGGGCGGTTGCGTCGAAGAGGGGAATTCCGCTTACCAATCCGCCATGTTGGTCTCTTCCTCCGACCACGGAACCGTTATATTGTATTTTGATTTTTGTCGCCAACAATAATAATCAAAGCACGAGAAAAATATTGTAAAATTACAACGAATAGGATATAGTATTGATATTAGGTTGGATTTCATGTGGCTCGTGAAGTGATAAGCTTTTCGGGCTTTTTATTGGCCCTTTTCCGCCGGTTCCCCTGCTGGCGGAAAGGGGCGTTTTGATCCTACCCGTTATTGAAGGACATTCTGTTAAGCGAGTATATTCCCTTAGCGGGGGGGGGCGTTACAACACGAGACCAAGCTGGCAAGAGCAGGAAAAGGTATTCTCAGCAGTACAAGTCGGAAGCATTGGCCCTGACAGAACAGCTTGGGGTTGCGGTAGCAGTGAGGTGCTCCCCAATGGTGGTTTCCTAATTTCTTGAATCTTCTTTTCCTTCGATCTTTCGTCGTTCCGCCTCAATTTCATGCCGCAGTTCTTCCACGGTGGGGAGAGTGAGGCGATACTTCGAAGCAAAGACCTGTTGGGCGTCATTCAAAACAGAGTATTTAACGATGGCCTCATTCTTCTGGGAGCAAAGGATAATGCCGATTGTGGGATTGTCATCTTCATTTTTATACAAAGCATCAAACATGCGAATATAGCTGTCCATCTGCCCCACATCACCGTGCGTCAACTTGCCGACTTTCAGGTCAATCAGCACATGGCATTTCAGGATGCTGTGGTAAAAAACGAGGTCGAGGTAGAAATCCTCCTCCTCATACCGCATGAGTTTCTGCCTTGCCACAAAACAGAAGCCCCGCCCCAGTTCCAGAAGAAACTCCTGCAATTTGTCGATCAGCGCCTGCTCCAGGTCGGACTCCCGCAGAGCCGGGTAGTTCTTCAAGTCTAGGAAATCCAACACATAGGGATCTTTGATGAAATTCTCCGCCGCCATCGGTTTCATCAACTTATCAGCCTCGGCAATGACAGGGGCCTTGTCACGGCTGGCCAGTAACCGATCATAGTACAGCGTGGAGATCTGCCGCTCCAGCTGGCGGCTTGACCATCCGGAACGGACGCATTCTTCCATATACCAGTTCCTTGCGGCATCGTTTTCCACCCGAAGAAGGGTACGGTAATGCGTCCATGTCAATTCGTCACGCAGTGCGTGACCATTTGGGAAGGTTATATAGAACTGACGCATGTACTTTAAATTTGTAACTGTAAAACCCTTTCCGAATTCTTCCGATAGTTGCTCCGAGATGCGTTGCAGTATCGCCTTGCCATATTCGGCCCGGAGACTTCCGCGCTGTTCATGCTCCACGATGATACGCCCAATATGCCAGTACGCCTGAACCATGGCAAAATTGACGGCGCTGTATGCCTGACTGCGTGAGCTCAGAAGCACTTCTTTGATTTCGGAATAGATATCCTGATAGGGAACGGGTGTATTTTCGGCCATCGCCAAAACCTTCCTCTTCGTCAGTTCCAGATTACGAACGCGACGCGTTCGAATTTAAATCAATTGTAGTGGTTCAGACTTGATCTGACAGTTGGCTCCGTTTGGATGGAAAATATTGTTCGATTAGTTCAGTTGTCTGCACTCCCAAAGCACAAAACGCTATTTTTCAAGGTACCCTCAAGTTGATATTTTCAACTCTCTCGCCTCAGAAGTTTTTGAAATTTCTGCCTTTTATGCGAGAGTTTGAGCGAGCACCTCTTTGTAATCCTCATAATTTTTCCGCAGCAGATTCGGGATATCGAGTTCGTAGGGACAGGACGCGACGCACTTGCGGCAGTCGGTGCAGGACTCTATTCGCCTCATGTTGTTCTGCCACTTCTCCGAAAGCCAGGCCTCGGTTGGCGCGCGCCGCAGCAGCAGGCTCATGCGGTTGCAGTTATTGATCGGGATACCGACGGCACAGGGCATGCAGTAGCCGCAGCCACGGCAAAAATTGCCGGCCAGCTCCCTGCGTTCTCCCTCAATGAAGGCACGGATTTCATCCGTCATTTCCGGAGTATCCTTCATGTAGGCAAGCCATTCGTCCAGTTCGCTTTCCCGCTGTACGCCCCAGATCGGCAGCACGTTGCCGTACTGGGCCATGAAGGCCATGGCTGCATCAGAGCGAGTGATCAGGCCGCCGGCCAGTCCCTTCATGCAAACGAAACCGACATTGGCCGCTTCGCAGTCCCGGACCAGCTTGACTTCCTTTTCCGAGGCCAGATAGCTGAACGGGTATTGCAACGTTTCGTACAAACCGCTTTTGACGATGTCGAAGGCGATTGAAAGCTTGTGGGCAGTTATACCGATATGCCGGATCTTGCCCTGCCGTTTCGCCTCCAGCATGCACTCGTACATGCCGGTTCCGTCGTCCGGCGCGTAGCACTGCTGGGCCTGATGAAACTGGTAGATATCGATATAGTCCGTCTTCATCAGTTCCAGCGACCTGTGCAGATCCTTCCAGAAATCCTCCGGCGTTTTGGCAAGCGTCTTGGTCGCAATATATAGCCGCTCACGCGGGACATAGCCCGTCCCGAAGGCCTCGCCCAATTTTTCCTCGCTGTCCGTATAAGCCCGGGCGGTGTCAAAGTACAGCATTCCGCCGTCATAGGCCTTGCGCAGCAGATACACGGCGTCCTTTTTTGAAATGCGCTGGATCGGCAGCGCGCCGAACGCGTTCTGCGGGACTGTGATGCCGGTTGGACCGAGCGTGACAAGTTGCATGGTTTTTTCCTCCTTGTGGGATAACATGCTTATAGGACAGGATAATCTACCATACTTCTCCAATTTTGGGGGAGCACCTCAGTCATGGGTGTTCCCCCACCGCGTCCCCTCAGGCCCTGTTGAAAGAAGACCGGGCTTGCCCGCAGTTCGGGCAGTGCCAGTCCCCTGGCAAATCCTCGAATTTCGTTCCCGGCGCAACGCCGTGTTCCGAGTCACCTTTTTCCGGGTCGTACACGTAGCCGCACACGGAGCAGACATATTTGCCGGTCGCCGTTTTCACCACGATGTCTTTCGGCGGAATGGGCTTGGGCGGTGCGTTCAGATCCACGATGCGCAGGGCCTCCAGGTTCTCGTAGCCCAACGGCGTGTGGGTGGAGCAGTACACCGTGGGATGGGAGGCGACAAAGGCCCGCACCCGGGTCAGGGTGTCCCGCGCGGCCTCCTTGTCCTCGAACACCACGGAGAGCTTGTCCGCGTACAGGGCCTCGTCCGAATAGGTGACATCGCCGTGCATCATGTAGTAGCGCTCGCCATCGTGAGCCACGATGATGCTGTTGCCGTTTGTGTGTCCCTTGGCCTTGATAAAGTACACGCCCTCGGCAATTTTCTCGTGTGCCGGAAAGTTCTCGAAAGGACCATCCTTGTACTGCACATGCACGACGTCGGCACCCTTCAGTTCGGAGCAGTCCGCATCGTCCGGGCCGATATACACCTTCGCGTTGGGGAAACTGCGCACTTCGCCTGTATGGTCCGCATGCTTGTGGGTCACCAGGATTTTGGTCACCTGCTCCGGCCTGTAGCCCAAATCCGCCAGGGCGGAAACGTAGTCCCTGATGCGCGTGCCCATGTATACCTTCGTGTTTTCGTCGGGCACCGCGTCCGGGGTTTCCCTGGGCATGCCGGTATCCACCAGAATGACCTCGTCGCCTGTGTCGATGAGGAAATTTTGCAGGGAGGAGCGGTACCTGATCGTGGGATCGAACTTGTCCTCTCCCTCCTCGCCGCCCATGATGAAGGCGTGGGAAATGAAACCGTTCTCATACAGCTTGACTGCCTTGACTTGCATGGTGGGCCTCCTGTCTGTCGGGTTGGCCGCCGCAGCGCGAAGCCCGGCGGCAGGAAATGCTCATGGCCGCGGTCGCGGCCAGGGATGTCTTCAAAAAGGTTCTTCTGTCCATAATGCCTTGTTCCTTCGGGCTGTTGACGCGCTACGCCTCCCCGTCTTTCGGGTCGTCCACATAATCCACTTCCGCGTAGCCCGGTTTCAGCGTGATCTGGTGCTTGAGACCCGCCGGAATGAAATAGGTGTCGCCCTGGCGGTAGGTGGTGGACTTGCCCCCGGCGGTGAACACGCACTCGCCGCTCACCACCACAGTCCACTGGGCCGCGTGGGCGTGCTCTGGAAAGGGAATCTCCTTTTCCGCGCTGACG
>JAFPZV010000266.1 GCA_017417085.1 Deltaproteobacteria bacterium
AAATTCCTGTTGCTCTCAGTGGAGTCGCTGTGCGAAATCGAGCCGGTGCATTATTGCTGAAAAAAACGACTGCCCAAGCACTTGCAAGAATGCCTGCAATTCAACTATGTATTGAATTGCTCAAAGTTCCTTTTTTGTTTGCTTCCCTTCCCGAAAAAACGGAGCTCGGGCAGAGGGTGACAAGCGTTAAAAGGAAGAACATTTTCATCAATTCGCCGGAGGAAACCGGCATTTATCAATAGATGAACAAGGAGAACCGGTCATGGCCCAGCCCCCCTTTCCGCGTCCAAGCGACATTATCACAGATCTCGATGCTTGCACTCTCGAGGAGGCTATCGTCGAAATCCTGCAAAAAACCGTGGGGAGGGATCCGGAACTGAACGTGGACGAAATCGTCCGGACAGTGCTGGCGCGCGAACATATGCACAGCACCGTCCTGGACAACGGTGTCGCCCTGCCGCACGCGCACTGCCCGGCCATCGAATGGCCGCAGGTTCTGATAGGACGTTCCCGAAAAGGTCTTTCCTCTCTGCAGGAAAAAACACCTGTCCATCTCGTCTTCCTGCTCCTCGGCAACAGCGCCTCCACCTTCCAGATACTGGCCCAGATACGGCCGGCACTTGACAATGCGGCAACACGCGAGGCGCTGATGGAGGCGGAAACCGCCGCCCAAATGCTGAAACTGCTGGAGCAGCATCCAGCGGACAAGAAACCGGAAAGCCAGGAAGAGCCGTCTGGTAGCCAGCCGGAAAGTTTGTGGAAACGCCTGCTCGCCAATCCGGTTATTGGCGACTTCGTCTTTTTCCTCAGGCAGCTTGCCATCACCGTCACACTCTCCAAAAAGCTGCTGCTTATCGCCATTTCATCGGGAATTGTCGGCGGCGTGGGCGCCATTATGTTCAACTTCTGCATCGACTCCAGCATGCACATCTTTGAAGGGCTGGCCGGCATCATGCCGCACCCCTGGCTGGTCGCACTGGTACCGGCACTGGGCGGCGTGCTGTGCGGGCTTATCAAACAGTACGGAGGGCTTCCCTTTGACGTACCCTGCGCCACCGACGGCTACGTCGAGTGCGTGCAGCACGACGGGAAGGTGAAGCCCAAAACCCCGTTTCTGCTGATCCTTGCGGCATCCATTACCATAGGTTCCGGCGGCAGTTGCGGACGCGAATGCCCCACCGCCTATATCGGTTCGGGCCTGGGCGCCATCGCCACACGCTGCTTGCAGTTCCTGCGACTGGACAAGCTGCTGGGCGTCAAACTGGGACGGCGCGACTTCCGGCTGCTGGCCATCTGCGGCGCTTCCGCAGGCCTGGCCGCCATTTTCCGGGCTCCCATCGGCGGCGCGATCTTCGTCTGTGAAGTGCTGTACGAACACGGCATGGAGGTAAAAAGCATCATTCCCGCCATCTTCTCCGGCGCCATCTCCTACATTGTGTTTTCATCGGTGTACGGCTTTGAGGCGCTTTATCAAATGGATGCAGTCTGGCAATTCGGCGTGCACAACCTGATCTTCGCCATCTCCGCCGGCATCGCCAGCGCCGCGGTTGGCTGGTTCTACGTCCGTTTCTTCTACAAGATCTTCCATATCGCCCGGGCCTCAACGCTCCCGGACTGGACGAAACCGGCCATTGGCGGACTGTTGCAGGGAATGATGGTGGTCTTTGTCGCCAAAGAACTGTGGGGACTGGGCTACAGCGGCATCCAGGAAGCGGTTAACGGCCATTTCGGCATGTGGACACTTCTTCTGCTCTGCTTCGGCAAAATCATCAGCACCGCCTTTACCGTGGCCAGCGGCGGCAGCGGCGGCGTGCTGGCTCCCAGTCTGTTCATCGGCGCCATGCTGGGCGGATTTTTGGGCAAGGTGTTCGAACTGTGGGTTCCAAGCGGAACACCGGCGGGCGTCTATGTGGTCATCGGCATGGCCGCGCTCTTTTCCGCCGTGGGCAAGGTGCCGCTTTCCCTGCCGATTCTGCTTATGGAGGCAACCCGCAACTTCAGCGTAATTTTGCCGGTTTTCGTCGGCAGTGCCGTCGGCTACGCGCTTTCCGGTCCCTTCAAGATCTATGAAAGCCAGGAGCCCTATCCGCAGGCTGCCATGGGCGGCGGTTTCAACGCCCTTGGCGAGACCGAAGGCGATCTGCTGGCGCCCTACCCGGTCTCCGCCGCCATGGTGCGCACTCTGGACGTTATTGACGAGGAAACGCCCATTTCCGGCATTTTGAAAAAATTTACGGAAAGCGACCATCTTTTCTTCCCGGTCCGCAGCACGGACGGTCACTACTGTGGCACCATCGCGCTGGAGCAAATACGGCCCCTGCTTGTGGACCAGGAAGCGGATCACTTCCTTGTCGCCCGGGATGTGGCGGACACCGGTTATCCCACAGTCAGCGCGAACGAGAGTCTGGGAGAGGTCTTGCAATTTTTCCAGCAGGAGGGCGTACGCTATCTGCCGGTCGTGGATAACGACAATCTGCTGGTAGGACTTCTGGACAAGCGGGAAGTGCAACGGCTGCTCAAGCGGCAGATCCTGCAGCGGACCGCCGGCGTGGAATACATGGGCGCATCTCCCTGGAAAACCGGAGTGGAAGACAAGTAACCACCGGAAACTTACCGGCGATATTTCCACTCCGCGGCCGGCACATGCCAGTGAATGAAGTTGTGCATGATGCCCGAAGGCGAAGGCTCTATGCCGCGAAACCGCGCCGCCACCACCGGCAGGGCATCCGGCACATAGAGAAACAGGTAGGGCTGCTCCTCGGCCAAAATCTGCTGGAAACGGTCATAGATCCGTTTACGCTCCGCCTGATCCAGCGTACGGCGTCCCCGTTCCAGCAGATCGTCCACCTCCGCGTTGTGAAAACCGACAAAATTGAGTTGTCCCACCGCTCTTTTGCTCGAATGCCAGACATCGTAACAATCCGGATCCACCGGCACCGTCCAGCCCAGCAGGGTCGCCTCGAAATTGCCCGGATTGATAAATTCCTTGAGAAAGGTTGCCCATTCGATCACCCTTATATGGGTGACAACCCCCACTTCGCGCAGGCGGCGCTGGATAATCTCCCCCGCCTTCACCCGCTGATCGTTGCCCTGGTTGGTGACAATGGTGAACTCGAAGGGCCGGCCGTCACGCATCAGCACGCCATCTGAACGCGGCTTCCAGCCAGCTTCTTCAAGGAGTGCCCGCGCCCGCACAGGATCGTGCGGATAGCGCCGCACATCGGCGCAGTACGGCCAGGTGCCGGGAATATAGGGGCCGGTCGCTTCCCGCCCCAGTCCCAAAAGCACGCCGCGCACCAGTTCGTCACGATCGATGGCGTGGGAGAGCGCCTGCCGTACCCGACGATCCTGGAAAAGCGGATTGCGCAGATTGAACCCCAGATAGCTGTAGGCCATCGCCGGATAACGGTACTTGTGAAAACGTTTGAGAAAAATCTCGCGGGAGGTCTGCCGGGCATATTGCAGCGGCGTCAGCTCAATCTCGTCAATGCCGCCGGTCTGCAGCTCCAGAAACATGGTTGTCGGATCGGGAATGACCCGGAACACCACGCGGTTGATCCATGGCCGCCCCTCGTAATAGGCGGGATTGGCCTCCAGCACCAGCCGTTCTCCGCGCCGCCATTCCCTGAAGAGATAGGGACCGGTACCAATGGGCGCGGAGGCCAGCGGACTGCGGGTCACCGGCGTCTTTTCCAGCAAATGGCGGGGCAGAATATTCACGCCCCAGCTGCCCAGAGCCGAGGCCAGCGGTTTTTGGTAGGTCACCACAAAGGTATGGGGATCCGGGGCTTCGGCACGCACAATCTGGCGGTAACGTTCGGAATAGGCGGTAGGTGTGGCGGGATCAACATAGACCTGATAGGTGAAAAGCGCATCGGCGGCAGTAAAGGGATGACCGTCATGCCAGGTGACGTCGCGCCGCAAATGAAAGGTCAGCGTCAGGCCATCGGGGGAAACCTCCCACGACTCGGCCAAATCTCCTTCTATTTCCAGATTTTTGTTGTAGCGCACCAGCCCATTGTACACCAGCTCACACACACCCGACGATACGGCGTCGGAGGCCAGAACCGGCAGCAAGGTGACCGCATCGGCGCCGCCACCAAACACAATGGTATCTCCATAAACCGGGTTCCCTACCTCGGCCGACGGAGCGGAAGATGACTCACCCGTTTCGGAGGAACAGCCCGCAAACAGCACAGCCAGCAGAACCACACCCGCCAGAAGACACCTCCATCCCCCGGGGCGTCTCACAGGGCCTCACGCCGGAACCCCTGCGGCGCCTCCAGGCAAAAGAGCCGCTCCGCAAGCGGCGCATTCAATTCAGGTTTGTCCATCTGAAGCGTGATGCGCGTCTTTCGGGCCGGAAAGCTGACCTGCCAGCGCGTTGGAAAGGCAACTGTTTCGCCTGCAAGCACAAAATCCCGAAAAGCACCGTATTCCACGTCCAGCCGCGTTTCGCCGCGCGCAAGATAGGTGATCTGGATCAGACGGCGCCGGGAGTCAAAACGCAAACGTGCCGTCTCTCCGTCTTGCATCACGCCGCTTGCCAGATAGCCATCCGTCAGGATGCTTACCTTAAGCCGGGAGATTTCGGGAAGCGGTGGACGCATCAGCATCAGCCGTGTCAGTTCGGCGGGATCCAGACGCAGCCGCACCAGGCGCTCCAGATTTTCCGCGCTCGCTTCCCCCTCGTAGAAGGCACGATGGGAAATGTCCATGGCGAAAAGGTCGCGACCGTTGCTGGCCGTCACCAGCGCCGGCTGTCCCAGAAGACCAAGGATCTCCACTCTTGCACTTGCGGGCCACTGCACCAGCAAGGCCTGACTGCTTTTGGCCGGAGAACGGCCCTCCTCCCGCAGGGTGGCCCGGCTCAAGCCGCGCAAGCTGGTGATCAGTCGTTCGCAGCGCCGCTGTCCCTCCAACAAATCATCTATCGAAAGTTCCGGCAAAAGAGGCGCCGTTTTTTTCTCCGGACGTTCCGGAACGCTACAGGCGCAAAGCGCAAAGAGCATCAGCAACGCGCTGATTACGAAGCGTCTCATTGATGTTTTTCCTCCAACCTGCGCAATTTTTCGGAGACCCGCACATTTCCCGGCTCCAGTTCAAGGCTGCGACGATACGCGTCAAGCGCCGCGCTGCGCCGCTTCAATGCCGCAAGAACATCCCCCAGATGCTCCTGAACCGTCGCATCATCAGCCAGATGCTCGGCGGCTTTCTGCAGATGGAGCAACGCCTCGGGATAACGCGCCAGTTTAAAGTAGACCCAGCCTACCGTATCGCGAATATGGGCGCTGTCGTCCAGTGCCAGCGCCCTCTTGCCCAGCCTTAGGGCCCGTTCCAGATCCCGTCCCTGTTCGGCCAGAGAATAGGCAATAAAGTTAAGCGCTTCCGACTGCTTGCCATCCAGACGCACAACCTCTTCCATAGTGGCCAACGCCTCGGAAGAACGCCCTGTACGCTCCAGCAGCACTCCCTTGCGATAGAGCAAATCCGGATTGCCGGGAAAACGGTTGAGGCCGTTTTCCAGCGTTTTCACCGCCTCGGGCATTTGATCCGCGCGTTCATACAGGAAACTCAAAGCACCAAACAATACCGGAGATGCAGCCTCAGTCTCCAGATGCCTTTCGAAAAACGTTATTCCTTCCCGATACTGATGCTGGCGATCGCTCAGCATCCCCACATGCAGCAGCGCCTTGCCAAAAAAGGGCGTATCGGGTGTAATGGTCTGAAATGTTTTCAGCGCCTCGTCGCCGCGCCCATCGTTTTCCTGGGCGACGCCGATATGGAAACGCGCCAGATCCGCCAAATCGGGACGCAGCTCCAGCAGGGAAGCAAATGCTTTCTCAGCCTCACGCCAGCGTTCCTTTTCCAAACAGATAAGCCCAACCACCCGCAGCGCCTCAACGTTCAGCGGTTCCAGCTCCAGCACCTTGCGGTACTGCGGCAAGGCCTCATCCAGCCGGTTGTCATGTACCAAAACCCGCGCCAAACGCAAACGCAGAGGTACGCTTTCCGGATTGTTGCGCAGACCTTCAGCCAGGACCGCCTCCGCCTGCCGGAAATGCTTGCGTTGCTCCAGCAGATCCCCCAGTTCCGCAACCACCGGCTCCAGATCCGGCCTGCGGGCCAATGCCTCACGATAGTGTTTTTCCGCCCGATCCAGCTGCCCGACCTGCTGGTAGAGCAGCCCCAGGGCCAACAGCGCTCCCACGGAATCCGGCTCACGTTCCAACTCCTCGCGAAAGCATTGCTCGGCATGGACAAAATCTTTTTGGCGCAAATAGGCAATACCAAGTTTCAGCCGGGCGCCTTCCAGCTCCGGTTGCAGCCGCACCACCCGCCGCAAGAGCGGAACAGCCTCTCCCGGGCGGTCGTGTTCAACGTGCCACAACGCCATCAAAAGAAGCGCCTCCACCGCATCCGGAGCCAGCTTTAAAGCCCTTCGCAAGGCCTGGACGCCAGCCTTATCGTCCCCCAGCTGAAAATACAGTGCCGCCAAATGACTGTGTAAAAAAACTGCCTTTGGATCCTTTTGCAGCGCTTCTCTCAGCCGATCCCGCGCTTCTTCCGGCCTGCCCTCATTTTCCAGCAGATTGGCGCGCGCGGACAGGGCCAACGCATCCTCCGGCCGTTCCACAACCGCGTCCCGCGGTCCTCCGGACAGCCAGGCGCAACCTGTAACAAGCGTAAGCAGTATCCCTCCCAAAACGCAGCGAACAGTCATGGACATCCATCCTTGCATACAGCCATTACGGGGGCAAGAGGCCGCTGTTTCAAAGCACTTTCATACATCTGCAAAGTTTTTAATTTTACATGTCCTTTGATGTTTGCGCAACCATGCATACTCCCGCCCATACTCCGGAGCGTGTCCCTCTCATTATTTTCTGAAAGGAAGCCCATCTAGTCTTTGACACGGTTTCCCCTTTGCGCCAAACTCTTGCTGGTTGCAGTTTTTCAAAGAAACGTCACCCTTTTCCATTTTCTGAATTTGTCAACACTTCCAGGCGAGGTAAAATTTTTATGGATCTGCATCAGCTGCTCATGGATATCGCCAACTACCCCGATGAAACCGGTCCGGTCCAGTTTCG
>JAFPZV010000267.1 GCA_017417085.1 Deltaproteobacteria bacterium
AAAGACTTTGGTAAGATTTTGCACAGCTATAAGGCTCATCTGGTGCTCCCGGGGCCGTTTGTCAATACATGTCCACACTCTTGAATCATATACGTCACAAAAATTCCCGCTTCCATCCTCAAAATGAAAAAACTGCCCCAAATATCTCAATCATAGCGCAAGGCTTCCGAGGGAGCCATTTTTGCGGCACGCCACGCCGGATAGATTGTCGCCAGCAGGGAAATGGTCAACGCCATAACAACAACGGCCATTACATCGCCGGTATGCACAACCGAGGGGAATTTTTCCATACCATAAACCGACTGATCAAAGATTCTCAATCCCAGAACCCTTTCCAGCCATTTGATGATGGGATCCGCGTTGCGTGCCAGCACCACTCCCGCCACTGTGCCCAGTGACGTTCCCAAAACTCCAACGATGAGTCCTTCCAGAACAAAGATTTTCATGATGCTGCGCGCTGTCGCGCCCATGGAGCGCAAGACGGCAATATCCTTGTTTTTCTCCATGACAATCATGATCAGCGTGATGGCGATATTGAAAGCCGCCACCAGCACAATAATGCCCAGTACGATAAAAAGCCCCAGTTTTTCCAACTTGATTGCCGAAAGGAACGAGCCAAAAATATCCTGCCAGGATCGAACATTCAGAGGAGCCCTCAACTGGCTGCGCAGTTCTGCTGTTGCCATTTCGGTATGATTGAGAGAATCCAGCTCGACCTCCAGACCGGAGGCCCGTCCATTAAAATCCAGCAGATTTTGCGCCGATTCCAGCGATATATATCCGAAATAGGCATCCAGCACACCACGCTGCTGACGAAAGACCCCCACCACCCGAAACGGTTTCATCTTGGGAATAACCCCAAAGGCTGTCACCGTGAATATCGGCGGAATAACGTGAATCGTGTCTCCTACTCCCACATCCAGCGCTGTCGCCGTAGGCATCCCAATAAGGATCCCGCCAACACCCTCTTTCTGGTTAAAAATCAAATCCCGAACATTTTGACCATCCAAAGTCAGCAATGGCTGCGAGAAAATCTTGTTTTGCTCTTCAACGCCCTTGATATTCACAGCAGCAACATTACGCTTGGAAATCAGCATAACTTCCCGCGAAACAAATGGAGAAACCTGAACTACGGATGGAGAAGCAGCCTTCACCTTTTCCGTCAATTCAACATAATTTTCCACTCCACCGTAGCGTTGAATCAGAATATGCGGAATATTGCCCAGAATTTGCTGACGAACACCATCATGGAAACCGGTCATAACCGCCAGGACAACAATGAGCGCCGCAACGCCCAAAGTTACCCCGGCAATGGAAATAAACGATATAACTGAAATGAAGGTTTGTTTACGTTTCGCACGCAAATAACGCAAACTGATAAACCATTCATATCCAAAAAATTTTTTCAACACAACAAATCTTCCTTTTTGTTCGACAAGAATCGGATACAAACGATCTATCCCAAACCGGCACAACCTCTCTCATGCTTTGGTCTCATTCCGTAACTGCGGGAACAGAATAACATCACGAATGGAGGGAGAATCTGTCAACAGCATGACCAAACGATCGATGCCAAGCCCTTCTCCACCTGTAGGCGGCAAACCGTATTCCAAAGCCCGGATATAATCTTCATCCATCTCATGAGCCTCTTCATCACCGGCCTTCCTTGCCGCCAGCTGCTGCAGGAAACGCTCTTTCTGATCGTCCGGATCGTTCAGTTCGGAAAAACCATTTGCCAGCTCCCGTCCCACAATAAACAGCTCAAAGCGATCCACCACATCGGGATTGTTGTCGTTTTTACGGGAAAGCGGTGAAATCTCCGTGGGATAGCCGGTCACGAAAGTCGGATTCCACAGATGGGGCTCCGCCACGGCATCAAAAAGCTCCGCAAGAACTTTGCCATGCGACATTTTTTCATCAAGGGAAACGCCTTTGCTTTTCGCAATGTTGCGAATTTTTACCTCATCCTCCAAATCCTCGGAAGCAATGCCGCCGTATTCGCAGATGGCCTCCTTCATGGTCACACGCCGCCACGGCCGGGAAAAATCAACGGCACGGCCATCATAGCACACCTGACCGCCACAAACCGCCTGAGCCACTTCACACAGCATTTCTTCGGTAAAAGTCATCAGATATTCATAATCGACATAGGCCTGATAGAATTCCATCATGGTGAATTCCGGATTATGCCGGATGGAGATCCCTTCATTGCGGAAATTCCGATTGATTTCAAAAACCCGCTCCAATCCGCCAACCACCAGCCTCTTCAGATACAACTCGGGAGCAATGCGCAAATACAACTGCATTTTCAAGGTATTGTGATACGTAACAAAGGGCTTGGCCGTCGCACCTCCAGCCAGGGGATGCATCATCGGCGTTTCCACTTCCAGAAAATCATG
>JAFPZV010000268.1 GCA_017417085.1 Deltaproteobacteria bacterium
CATCATCTGGACAATGCCAATGCCCAGGGGGAATACTACCTGACCGACGTTGTGCGTCTGGCGCGTGAACAGGGGGCGGTGGTGCGTACGTTGGAGCTTGCCGATCCGGACGAGGCGATGGGCGTCAACAACCGCGCCCAGCTGGCGGAAGCGGCGAAGGTTATGCAGGGGCGCATCAATTATGCCCATCAGCTTGCTGGAGTCACGATCCTCGATCCCGCCTCCACCTATATTGAAGCTTCAGTGCGAATTGGCATCGACACGGTCATCCATCCGGGTGTCCATCTCTGGGGAAAAACCGAAATCGGCCCCTCCTGTCTGATTGAGCCGGGCACTGTGATTCGCGATTCGCATCTGGCGGGGCATGTGCATGTCAAGGCGCATTCGGTCATTGAGGAGTCCGAAGTGGGGGCGAATTCTGCCATTGGTCCGATGGCGCATATGCGTCCGGGAAGCGTCCTGCGCGGCGACAACAAGATCGGCAACTTTGTGGAGACCAAGAAGGTGGATATCGGACTGCACTCCAAGGCCAGCCATCTGACCTATTTGGGGGATGCGGAAATCGGCGAAGATGTCAACATTGGCTGCGGCACCATTACCTGCAACTACGATGGTGTCAACAAGCACAAAACCATCATTGAGGATGAAGTGTTTGTCGGCAGCGATACCCAGTTTGTGGCGCCGGTGCGGGTAGGGCGCAACAGTCTGGTGGGCGCCGGTTCCACCATTGTGCGCGATGTGCCGCCGGACGCGCTTGCCATCTCCCGCGCGGAGCAGAAAAATGTCGAGGGCTGGCGTCTGCGGCATCCGTTGAAAAAGAAGGAGTGATGAGTTACTGAGCAGCATGATTGCGCCTGCCATTGCAGAGGAGAAGCTTTTATGGCTCTGTCTCTTGTTATGCGGATTCTGTTTGGGCTGCTGGTACTGGTGTTTGCCGCCATCGTGATGAAAGTTGGTCGCCATCAAGGGGAGGAACGCCATTTTCCGCTCTATTTGTTTGTGGCGTTTTACCTCATGTTTACGGTAACAACGCTTTATGCGACGTATAACCAGATTGTGCATCACGAGTTCAGCTTCACGCTTCCCGCGGGGATTGCCATGCTGTACCTTGTGCTGTACTTCGAAAGAAAGATGAAAACATGAGCGGCAGCTGTGCCGGGTGACGCCATCTCCGGAGGTTTTCGGGGTATGCGAGGGCGCGGTGCCGCGTTCCGTTTTTGAGTCTTTTTCAGATGAGGGAGGATTTTGCGTTATGTGTGGCATTGTGGGCTATACCGGTTGTCAGGAGGCGGCGGGAATTATTCTTGAGGGGCTGCGGCGTCTGGAATACCGCGGCTACGATTCGGCAGGAATTGCGACCCTTCATGACGGGCAGGCGGAGATTCGCCGGGCCAGCGGCAAACTGCGCAATCTGGAAAAGCTCTTGCGGGAACAGCCAGTTGCAGGCTGCTGTGGTATTGGTCATACCCGCTGGGCCACCCACGGCCGTCCCTCTGAGATCAATGCGCATCCTCACCGTTCCGGCGAGATCGTGCTGGTCCACAACGGGATCATCGAAAACTATGCGGAACTGAAAAAGGATCTGCTGGCCCGGGGCTATGAACTCCGGTCGGAAACCGATACCGAAATCCTTGCCCACCTGATTCACTTCTGCGGGCGCGAGGGCGGCTCTCTGGAAGAGGCTGTGCGCCGGGCGCTGCACAAGGTGCGCGGCTCTTACGCCATCGCGGTGGCAAGCGAGAACGAGCCTGGCGTTCTGGTTGCGGCGCGTTGCAATGCGCCACTGGTGGTGGGACGCGGGGAAGGGGAGGCTTTTGTCGCTTCCGATATCCCGGCAATCCTTGCCCATACCCGGGAAATGGCCTTTCTGGAGGACAACGAGATAGCGATAGTCACGCCGGACAAGATATGTTTTTCCACCCTGGAAGGCGAGGAGCACGACAAGGCCTTCAAAACGGTTTCCTGGACGCTGCAGATGGCGGAGAAGGGCGGCTACAAGCATTTCATGCTCAAGGAGATTTTTGAGCAGCCCCGCGCCATCGGCGACACGCTGAGTGGGCGCGTTACCGAGGGGGGCGGGCTGCTGGCCCGGGAGCTGGAGAACAGCCGCGAACTCTTCACCGATCTGGAAAAGATCGTGATCGTGGCCTGCGGCACCTCCTGGCATGCCGGGCTGGTGGGGCGCTACTTCCTGGAAAAGTATCTGCGGATACCGGTGGAGGTGGATATTGCCAGCGAATTCCGTTACCGCGATCCGGTGCTCTCCAAAAACATGCTGGCGATCTTCATCAGCCAGAGCGGAGAAACCGCCGATACGCTGGCAGCCTTGCGCTGTGCCCGGGAACGTCATGCGAGGATCTTTTCCATCTGCAACGTGGTGGATTCTTCCATCGCCCGCGAAAGCGACGGTGTCTTTTACACCCACGCCGGTCCGGAAATTGGCGTTGCCTCCACCAAGGCCTTTACAACCCAGCTGGTGTCTCTCTTCATGTTGGGCATCCATATGGCGGTGCTGAACGGACGGCTGGAAAAGACCCAGGCGGCGAAGCTGGCGGCGGAGCTGGTGCGGCTGCCGCGTCTTGCGGAGTTGACGCTGCAGCTTGCGGGAGACATTGAAACCATCGCCCGTGAGTTCAAGGATGCCATGGACTTTCTCTATCTGGGGCGTGGCAATCAGTATCCGATTGCGCTGGAGGGCGCGCTCAAGCTGAAGGAGATCTCCTATATCCATGCGGAGGGTTATCCTTCGGGCGAGATGAAACATGGCCCGATCGCGCTTATCGACGAGCGGATGCCG
>JAFPZV010000269.1 GCA_017417085.1 Deltaproteobacteria bacterium
AGCATGCCGGCCGCTTTGAAGGCGCTGGAGGACTATCTGGAAAAAGAGTATTGTTGAAAAATGAATATGGAACGAACTCCGCATGATGCGGCCTACAAACAGTTTTTCAGCAATCCGGAGATGGTTGCCTCGCTTTTGCGGGACTTCGTGCCGGAGGATTTTGTGCCTGAACTGGATTTTTCCACGCTGGAGCGGTATCCGGGCTCCTGGGTGACCGAGGATCTGCGCGAGCGGCACGATGATATCGTCTGGCGGGTGGGTTGGAAGAAGGGCCGGTGGTGCTATGTGGTCCTGCTTCTGGAATTTCAGAGCACACCGGATCATTGGATGGCACTCAGGATGCTTTCCTATACGGCGCTTTTGCTGCTCGATCTGGTGAAATCCGGGCAGGTTGAGCAGAAAGAAGGATTGCCGCCGGTTTTTCCGCTGGTGATCTACAATGGCAGCCGGAACTGGCAGGCACCAAAGGATGTTTCGGAACTGTTTGCGGACATGCCCGGCAGTTTGCGGGCCTTTTGCCCACGGCACCGGTACTTCCTGCTGGATGAGGGGCGGACTTCGCCGAAGACGCTGGAACGTGCAACCGGTCTTTCGGCGTTGTTGCTTCGTCTTGAGCGGGCGAGGAATATAGACGAGGCGCGTGGGATTATTAAAGAACTGATTGTACGTTTGGCCACTCCCGAATATCAGGGTTTGCGTCGGGAGTTTACGGTGTGGCTGCACCGTGTGGTGCTGAGACGTATGGACATTGCGCAGGATGTGGAGGAGTTTCATGACCTGCAGGAGGTTGACGATATGCTGGAAGAACGGGTTCCCGAATGGAAAAATGACTATATCTGGCAAGGCCGAAAACTGGGCCGGGAAGAAGGCATGGCGTTAGGCAGAGAAGAAGGCATGGCACTGGGCCGTGAGGAAGGCATGTCATTGGGCCGCGAAGAGGGGTTTCTGAGTGCGCTTGTTTCGCTTGTGGAGGATGGTCTGCTGCCGGTTGGTACAGCTGCGGCGCAGGCAAAGATGAGCGAAGAGGAGTTCGTTGCCAGAATGAAAAAGCTGGAGATGCCGAATCAGCAGTGAGACGAGGATTCCACAGACATTTGTTTCACAGACATATTCCGGGCGAAAGGGCAAGATAGTGGACCGCAGGGACTTTCTCAAAATGATGGTGGCAGGCGCCGCAAGCATGGCGATTGGATGGCCGGAAACCGCCTCGCCGGAACCTTCCGCCGAGGTGGTGGCGGTGCGCGGCGGCACGCCCGAAGTGATGTTTCGCCGGGGGATAGAGGCGCTGGGCGGCATGACGAACTTCGTCAAGCCTGGCCAGAAGGTGGTGGTCAAGCCCAATATCGGCTGGGACCGCACGCCGGAGGAGGGTGCCAACACCAATCCTGAACTGGTGGGCGAGATCGTGCGGCAGTGCCGGGAAGCGGGCGCTTCGAGGGTAACGGTTTTCGATCACACCTGCAACGCGGCGGTCGCCTGTTACAAAAACAGCGGCATTGCCGAGGCCGCCCGGGCGGCGGGGGCCGATGTGGTGTACGCCGAACGGCGGCCGGAATACCAGGAACAGCGTGCCGAGCAGGCCGTCATTATGAAGGATGCACTGATCTTTCGTGCCATCCTTGAGGCGGATGTCGTCATCAACGTGCCCATTCTGAAAAACCACGGTGGCGCCCAGATGTCCGCCGCGATGAAAAACCTCATGGGCATCGTCTGGGATCGCTTCTCCATGCATCTGCGCGGTTTGGGACAGTGCATAGCCGACAGCCTGCTCTACTGCCGCCCGACGCTGAACGTGGTGGACGCCTACCGGGTCATGTTCCAAAACGGACCGCGTGGCGTCAGCGTGCATGATGTGCGCGAGATGGGCTACCAGCTGCTCTCCACCGACATCGTCGCGGTGGACGTACTGGCTGCCAAACTGCTGCGGCTGGGTGTCGAGCAGCTTCCAATGATCGGTTATGCCGCGAATATGGGGCTGGGTGTGGCGGACGAAAGCCGTATTCATATTACCCGGCTGCAGGCCTGATGAAGCGCTGGATTTACTATGTAAAGA
>JAFPZV010000270.1 GCA_017417085.1 Deltaproteobacteria bacterium
CGCATGAGCCTCCGGGCCCTCCAGATTGACATATCCGGCTTCGGGGAAGATGTGCTTCGCCAGGGTCGGTGTTCCTTTCAAACCAGGTTTTCTCTTATATAGTAGACAAGACATGTCACTCTGAGCGCGGCAGCGCAGCTTTTCAGCGAAGCGGCAAAAGCAAATTTCCCGTGAGATGCTTCGCTTCGCTCAGCATGACAGCCTTTCCTCCTTTGAACTTCTGACAAACAATTCGCCGTCACTCCGCCCCAAAACGGACGCCGCTTCCTTACGTTGCAGCAATGCACGTAAAAAACTTGCACCGGAGCGAATTTTCGGCGAAGAATAAATTATAGTTTGCTTTAAAATTTTTTCAAAATCCAAATATTTATGGAGATTACTCATGGATCAGGAAGATAAATGCCTGCGCTGCGGCCAATGCTGTTTCATGCCGGATCTGGAAAATTTCGTCCCCACGACCACTCCCTGCCCCTACCTGCGCTTCGATACCCAGGGAAAGACCTTCTGCTCCATCTACGAGCACCGTCTGGGGACACGGTTGGCGCCGGGCGTCATCTGCGGCATGCGCTACCAGGATCCGTTCGACTACGAAAACTGTCCCTACAACACCGGCGAATCTTTCCGCTACCGCGTCAACCGCGAAACGGTCGAGCTGTTGCCGCCGGAAAAGTAAAATAGCTTGCGAAGGAGGAGACTGTCACATGAAAATGAAAAGATTCTCGCTGTTCCTCACCTCTGTCCTGCTGTTCTGCCTGTTCACCGGCTGCTGCGCGAAAAACCCGGCGCCGGCCGGCAAGGACGCCGCGCAGCAGACAACCGACGCATCCGGCGTCAGGCTTTCGAACGACGCCTCCGGTTTCGTACTCGTTGGCGAGGCCGTGCCGGACGCAATTCTGGAGATCCGTTACTACTCCACCTACAACTTTGTTGGCGATCGCATCGACGGTTATGAACAGCCGGTGGCGCTGCTGACAAAGGAAGCGGCCGCCGCGCTGAAGGCGGTCAGCGATGAACTCATCCAAAAGGGCTACCGCCTGAAGATCTACGACGCCTACCGTCCCCAGAAGGCGGTCACGCACTTCATGAACTGGGCGCTGGACGCAAAGGACACCCGCATGAAGGCCTACTTTTATCCGGAACTGGAAAAGGACACGCTCTTTCCCCAGGGCTACATCGCCGAGCATTCCGGCCACAGCCGGGGCAGCACGGTAGATCTGACGCTCTTTGACATGAAGACGGAAAAGGAAGTGGACATGGGCGGCACCTTCGACTACTTCGGCAAACTGAGCCACCCGGACTACACCAAGATCACGAAAACGCAGTACAAAAACCGCATGATCCTGCGCGAGGCGATGCTGGCGCACGGTTTCAATCCACTGCCCGAAGAATGGTGGCACTTCACGCTCAAAAACGAGCCCTACCCCGAAACCTACTTCACCTTCCCGGTGAACGAGGCCGTTGTGAAGCACCGGTGAAACGCCGCCAATTTTGTCCGGGAAAAGGAACATCATGAAAAGCGAATGCCTCATCTGCAAGGCGCAGCTTGAATACATGGAAAGGGACACCCCCATGGAATGTGTCCTTTGCCGCAGGCGGGAAAACAGCAAAACCCGGTGCGTCAAGGGCCATTATGTGTGTGATGAATGCCATGCCGGCGGAATGGACCGGATCGTCGGCCTGTGCCTTGCGGAAACATCGAAAGATCCCGTGGAAATCCTCGAAAAGATGATGGCCCTGCCCTTCTGCCACATGCACGGACCGGAGCACCATGTCATGGTCGGCGCCGCGCTTCTTGCGGCCTGCAAAAATGCCGGCGGAGACGTCGATCTGCCCGCGGCCCTTGCGGAAATGATGAACCGGGGAAAAAAGGTGCCCGGCGGGTCCTGCGGATTCTGGGGCGCCTGCGGCGCGGGCATCAGCGCGGGCATGTTCGTGGCCATCCTCTCGAAATCCACACCCCTGACGGAAGAACCCTTTGCTCTCTCCCACCGGATGACGGCGCGGGCCCTTGAGGCAATCGGCAGAATCGGCGGACCACGCTGCTGCAAGCGCGATTCCTATCTCGCCCTGCAGGCCGCAATCGATTTTGTGAAGAAAAACTTTGGCGTGGAAATGATCCAGGCGGAAATCACATGCGGCCACGCCTCGCAAAACAACCAGTGCATCGGAAAACGCTGTCCCTTCTCCGGAACAAAACATTGAAACAGGTGGAGAATCCTCCGGGTATGAAGCTCTGAAGAAACCAGCTTGATCCATAAAAAAGGCGAAAGGATCTTTCCCTTCGCCTTTGTTCATTGCATGGGGCTCCTGTCCATCAGTGGCACCGGCCGGCCTGGCCGCTGTGGCACTGATGATCGCCATGGTCATGATGATCGCACTGGGCTTCAGGATCGTACTGGAGCCGTCCTTCCGCCAGCGCCCGGGCCGCCGCATCCGCGTTGCCCTGGACACCGCCAAAGAGCTGGATGCCCGCCTCGGCCAGCGCGTACCGGGCGCCCATGCCGATGCCGCCGCAGATCAGCGCATCCGCCTGGGCCTCCTTGAGAAAACCGGCCAGAGCGCCGTGGCCATTCTCTCCGGTGTCCACGATCTGCGTGCTGACAATCTTTCCATCTTTCACATCGTACAGCTTGAACTGGGCCGTGTGGCCAAAATGCTGAAAGATCTCTCCATTTTCATACGTTACCGCAATTCTCATGATATTTTTCCCTTTCTCCAAAAGTGTTTTCGGCATTCCACTGTGAATTTGGTAGCACCCGCCGCCGATGCGGAGTGTCTTTCCCTCCACCAGCGCCTTGGCGATCTTTTTCCTTGCGCTGTTGTAAATGGCGGTGACCGTTGTGCGGGCCACCCCCATGCGTTGGGCGCACTGCTCCTGGGTCAGCTCCTCCCGGTCGATCAGGCGGATGCTCTCGTATTCGTCCAGATTCAGGATCACCGGCATCTCCGCCGAGCTTTCCTCGGGAGAGAAGATCCAGCAATCGGGATACCCGCCGATCCGGCGGCACTGGGGTTTTCTTGCCATGGGCCTCTCCTTCATTTCATGACATATGTCAAATATCATCAATACTGACATATGTCAACAAAAAATACTTTCAGATTCCGGGACAAAAAAAAGCGAAAGCACACCGCCTTCGCCTTTTTCTCATTTGAATCCAAAGCACCGCCTTTCAGGCCATCGTGCTCAGTGTCCACTCATGACGGGCAAGATCACCCCCTCACTGAGGGGGCTGTCACGGTGAGAACCGTGACTGGGGGAGTTTTCTTAGCCTCCCTCCCTGGCTTTTTCAAGGGCATGAGGTGAAACCTGATGCCCGCAGAAAAATGCAGTGTCGAGCGTAGCGAGACAGGAGAGGTCGAAAAAGTCAAAGCACCTCATCCGTCAGTCCAACGGACTGACACCTTCCCCATA
>JAFPZV010000271.1 GCA_017417085.1 Deltaproteobacteria bacterium
AGAGCCCTGGTCTTGGGAAGGATCTTCTTTTTTCAGCGCCTTCTTCGAAGCGCTTTTCTTGTTGCTTTGTCGTTTTGGGGAAGGTGTTGGCTCCTTGTGCAGATCAGGAAAATCCGCAGGGATCCAGGGAATGAGTCCGGCGGCGAAGGCCTGTTCCTGCACTTTCCGGGGAGCTTGGCGCACATCGAAAATGAAGCCTTTTTCATCTTCAAGGAACCAGACCTGGGGATTGCGGGCCAGAACCGGTATGGTACAGAATGCGCAGGATAGACGGTCGATCTCCAGGACTTTGCGGATGCTCCGGCTCCGGTTCTCCATGGTGCTTTTCGCGACGCCGAGATGTTGGGCGATATCGGCCAGTTTCATGAAAGGCTCGTTAGCCGGATCGTCCAGGAAGTTGACAAATCCGGCAACATGCACCAAGGCTGCGGCCCAGTCCACGATTGTGCCCTTGTCCAGCGCTAGGTCGCGCTCCTGATCAACGTGGATCAACAGGTTCAAACAGACCTGGCTATAGTCGTGGTTTAGATGCTTTCCACAAAAGTCGGCTGCCGTTATGAAGATCTTGGCAAGCCGTTCCGGATCGTGCTTCGGTGTAAGACGGGAGATGTGCAGGATGGACCGGATGGCCTCTTGCACCTTTTCCGGATTGCAGATGTTTTCCGGAGCGATGATGGAGTCGAGAATCTCGAACATTTTCTCCTTGTCATCCTCATCGACATCGACATCATCATCATCTTCCTCCTCCTCTTCTTCATCATCTATCCCGGGGTACTGCGGTGGACTTGTGCCCTGCTTCTTTACCAGTCTGGGGTAATGTTCGCCTCCTTCGGAGGTTAGAATGGCATCAAGCCGAATCTCGTGCATCCAGTCATCGCCAAAGTCAAACCAGTAGAAAAAGATTTCTCCGATGGCGAGATGAAGGTCTTCGATTCTTGCCGCCTCCGCATCCTTTTCGTCTTCCCCGTTGTCCTCGGGCAGGCCATAACGCACGGCTCTCAGGTCCATGGGGGCCCTGCCGCCGATCTGGAATTCGTAAAGGTGCATGTCGAACCGTTCAAAGGCCTCGAAAATGGCCTCATGCAGATCGTCCAGTGTTTGGTCGCCGCGAATGTCAATGACGCGCAGCGGTTTGCGCTGCCCTTTTTTCAGGACAAAGGGACCGCCGATCAGGCGCACCGTGAAACGGTAGACCCTTTCAACTTTGGGAAGAAGGACGAGTTTTGCTTCTTTTTTCGGCGATTTCGATTGAGCAGACATGGTTTGGTCTCCTTGAGCGTGTTTTTTATGCTCTTTTCAGCGTAAGCCGGTCACGATCTTGATCATGCCATTGCCGTGATGATCGATCAGTTTATTAAGATAAGTGTCCCTTTGAATTCCATACGTTACATATTCTATGTTATTTTTTTGCGTCTGGACGCAAAAATTTAACATAGGATCTATCGCCTGCCATCAAAAAGGCCGGAGCACTTGATAAACAGGATTTCGCACGCCGGGGGAGAGAGAAAAAAGCAAGAGAGCCGCAGGGGATGGCTCCCTTGTGAATGGTGACGCGCCAAAGGCCGGGACAATTCCGTTTCGGTCAGTTTTTTGACTGTCAGGATTATGGAATTATAATGGCAAAAAATTTCAAAGGAGGAATGTTCATGGCGCAGGAGAAGTCGGACAACCGTTTCATCCGGCAATTCCCCGAACTGATGCGGGACAAGACCATCGTCTATGTGCACGGTTTTGGCTCTTCGGCCCAGACGGGCACGGTGGCCAGGCTGCGGCAGGTGCTGCCGTCGGCGCGTGTGGTGGCGGAGGACATTCCGCTGCATCCGGAAGAGGGTCTGAAGATGCTGCGGGCGCTGGTTGAGCGCGAACAGCCGCAGCTCATTCTTGGCACTTCGATGGGCGGCATGTACGCGGAGATGCTCTACGGCTTTGACCGCATTCTCGTCAATCCCGCCTTCCGGATGGCCGACACCATGCGCGAGCATGGCCTGACGGGTGCGCAGCGTTTCCAGCAGCCGCGCCGTGACGGCGTGCAGGACTTTATCGTAACCAAGGCGCTGGTCAAGGAGTATCAAACGATGACCGAGCGTTGTTTTTCCGGCGTTACCGAAGAGGAGAAGAACAGGGTGTTCGGGCTGTTTGGCGATGCCGATGATCTGGTGGATACCTACGATCTTTTCCTCTCGCACTATCCACAGGCGATCCGCTTTCACGGCGGGCATCGTCTGGAGGATCAGTCGTTCATGCACGCCGTGGTGCCGGTCATCCGCTGGATCGACGATCGACAGGAACAGCGCGGACGCAAGGTGATCCATCTGGGATTGGAAACGTTGCGGGATGCGATGGGACAGCCGCGTTCCAGTGCGCAGAAGGTGTTCCGGCATCTGCTGGAAAAATACGAGCTGTATATCGTCACAGATGCACCCAGTTGTGCGCCGAACGGCCTTGCGGAGGTCCTTTCCTGGGCGCAGAGGGTCTTTGATGCGCCGGCCTGGAACCACGTGATCTTCTGCAACCAGCGTCAACTCTTGGTGGGCGACTATCTGGTGGCGCAGGAGGATGTTGGAGACTTCATGGGGGGCGTCATCCGTTTTGGCGATGGCCCCTTCAAAAGCTGGGAAGATATCGGCGTCTTTTTCGATCGTCTGGGAGATGCCTGAAAAAGCCGGATCCATAGAAGGATTCGGCTTTTTCGGAATGTCATTCTCATTCTTTTTTACTGTTTGCTCAAAAGCTCTATGCCTTGGTCGTTTTTTCTACGTTTTCCGCAAGCAGCCGTTTCAATGTGCGGTAATCGGTTTTGCCGCTGCCCAGGAGGGGCAGCGTTTCCATCTCAAGGACGCTCCGCACGGCGTAGAGCGCGGCCAGTCCAGCCTTGCGCAGGGCGTTGTTGGCCTCAGCCACGGTGAAGGGCACGCTGCTGCACAGCACCAGCTCCGGCTGGCCGTCGCGTTCCACCGCCTCGACCGCAAGCGCGGGGCCCGCGTTCTCCTCGCGCGGTTGTTGCGCGTCCCGCGCCGCCTGATAGGCCAGAAGGACCTGCTCCATCTGCGGTAATGAAATCATCTCTCCACCCAGCTTGACAAATCTGCCCAATCGTCCGGCGAAGGTGAGATGACCATCCGGCGCCTGCCTCACCAGATCGCCGGTGCGGTACCAGCGTTCGCCCTCGAAGGCCACGAAGGGATCGGCGGGCGGCGGCATGTCCTTGCCTGCAAGGTAGCCCGCAAAGATATTGGGGCCCCGCACCAGCAGCATGCCGGTTTCGCCTTCCGGCATGCGCCGCATTGAGCCTTCCACGGTGACGACTACCGTTTGTACCGACGGCAGTGGCTGACCGATAGTCGCCGGGCGCGGAGCCTCGGGACGGTTGACGCTCACGACCGGCGCACATTCGGTGATGCCGTAGCCCTCGCACAGTACCCCGCCGCATTGGGCAGCGAAGGCCTCGTAAACGGAAAGTGGACAGGCTTCCGCGCCTACCACGCCCAGCCGCAGGGATGCGAGGTCGCCTTTCTGTGCCTGACGCAGCATGGCTGCCAGGAATGTGGGCGGCGCCACCACGATGGTAGGTTTCCAGCGGCGGCAGAGGCGGTTGAGACGGGCCGCTTCCGTGGGGTTGGGGTGCGTCACCACCGGCATCCCGAAGCAGAGCGGCAGCACCATCGTGATGGTCAGCCCCAGCGAGTGGAAGGGCGGCAGCATGGCGAGCAGGCGGTCGCGGCTGGTGACCACCAACGCCCGTGAGATGTCCCGGCAGTTGGCGAGGATGTTTTCGTGGCTGAGCGGCACGCCCTTGGGCGCGGACTCGGACCCCGAGGTGAAGAGGATGGCCGCGTGTTCGGCCGCCTGTTTGGGCAGGGCGACGCGCTCCAGCCCGCGCAGGGCCAGGCGGCTGCGCGCCAGCGCGGAGATTTTGGCGAGCGGCGAAATTTTGGCGGCCTCTTCTTCCAAGAGCAGCCAGGATGCGCCCGCGTCTTCCGCCGCCTGCGGGTCGAAGCCCTGGGCCGCCAGTCTGTCCAGAAGCCCGCGCGCACTGACGATGCGGCGGATGCCGGAGAGCCGGACGCAGTGGCCGAAGTTGGTCGGGCCAGTGGTCCAGTTCAGCATCACCGGCGTCTTGCCCGCGAGCAACAGCGCCAGCCAGCCCACGCAGGCGGCGATGGAGGCGGGCAGCATCAGACCCACCCGCGCCTCCGGGCATTCCCGCCGCAGATGCAGGGAAAGCGCCAGCGTCCGCGTCCAGAACTCCC
>JAFPZV010000272.1 GCA_017417085.1 Deltaproteobacteria bacterium
ACCCGAAGCATCCGTTACCGTCCAAAGCACCAGGACGCCGCCTGCAAGCACTGCCGGCCAAGCACGCCCCCACTTCTTGTTCATATATGATTTCCTCCTCTTCCGCACACGTTACCGGGTCTTTCCCTCGATCAACCGCACAATCTTTTCGTTCACCATGCGGCGTTGGGACTGATTCGGAATGGCCCTGGCGCGCAAGGCTCCCGGATTGCGCGCGCACCACAGCGCATCCCGTCCCTGACCGTTTTTCGCTTTCACGTCCGCTCCAGATTCCAGAAGCACCGCCACTACCTCCGGATTGGGATTGTGCAGCGCCGCAACCATCAGCGC
The DNA here is from genome assembly GCA_017417085.1 of Deltaproteobacteria bacterium. The sequence continues at coordinate 331 of JAFPZV010000272.1, forward strand.
GCTCCAGCCATTCGCATCCTGAGCGTTGACCTCCGCGCCCGCAGCCAGCAAAGCCTTTACCGCCCCTTCTTTCGAATTGTGCATGGCCGCCTCCATGAGCGCCGTCCAGCCAAGCTTGTTTTTGGCCCTGGCGTTTGCGCCACTGTCCAGGGCCTTGCGAATACGCTCCGGCGTTTCCGTCCCGCACAGTTTGACAAATCCCTCATCCGCAAGTTCCTTCGCCTTATCCTTTCCGGAAGCGGTGTCCATGACCATGATCGTGCTCTTGCTCACGTCTTTCCCTTTAAGATTTTCTCCCTGCAACAGCTGCATAATCTTTTCGTTGACCACACGCCGCCGCGAAGCATCGGCAATTTTCTCCCGCTTCGAATGCTGCGCAAACCAGAGCGCATCATGGCCCTTGCCATTTTGGGTATGGGTATCCGCTCCGGCCTCCAGAAGCGCCGCTACCACCTCCGGATTGGGATTGTGCAGCGCCGCAACCATCAATGCGCTCCAGCCATTCGCATCCTGAGCGTTAATCTTCGCCCCTGCCGCCAGCAGGGCCTTGACGGCCCCTACATGAGGATTGTGCATGGCCGCCTCCATCAGAGCCGTCCAATCAAGCTCCTTTGCCGCATTGGGGTTGGCACCGTTTTCCAATGCCTTGCGAATGCCAACCGGCGTTGCCGTCCTGCACAGCGCGACAAAGCTGGCATCATCAGACAGGGCGCGAGCCTCCGGAGCCGCTTTGGGCGCTTCCGTTCCCGGAGATGCGACAGAACTCTTGGGCTTCTGTGGCTCATCTCCTGCAGGCGGCTCCACCGTCTTCTGCGGACTTTTCGCTGTCACGGGCGTTTTGGAAGCCTGGTTCGCACTTTTTTTGAATCCTTCCGGATCTCGCTGATATTCCTGCAGCATCCGGACAATTTTCTCATCAGCAAGGGCATCCGTCCGTTGGACATGCTGTGCGCACCAGAGCGCATCATGGCCCGCATTGTTCCTGAGAGCGGCATCTGCGCCGGAGGCAAGCAGAGCCGAAACCACCTCCGGATTGGGATTGCTGCTGGCCGCCCACATCAGCGCGCTCCATCCATTGCCATCAACGGCATTCTTCTGAGCTCCCGCCGCAAGCAGCGCCGCGATCACTTCCGGATTGGGATTGCGCATGGCTGCCGCGATCAGCGGTGTTATCCCCTCCGCATCCCTGGCATCTATCGCGGCTCCCGCCACAATCAGCGCCGATGCCACTTCCGGATCGGCGTTGCGGTAAACCGCCACCATCAGCGCCGTATACCCATCGTCGTTCCGGGCATTCATGTCCGCGCCTTCCACCAAAGCCTGACGCACTTCCTGCACTGTGCCTCTGGCACAAATTTTCAGAAAATCCTCCGCCGGCAGAGCGCCCTGAACCGCCGTTGCTGTCAGCAGCAGAAAGACTACAAGCAGTGCGCCCAACTCATGCCGCAATCTCTTTTCAGAAAAACCTGTCATTTCCGTATTGCTCCCGCGTCCGAGCATTAAAAATCACCCTGCAAAACTTTCGTAAAAAGAAAAATCAAAGGCGAAAACCAAAAGAGATTTTCGCCTTTGCAGTTTTTAGAGTCAAATCTTGAAAAGATCACCGGCAAACAGCCACTCCATCACTTCCTGTACTTCCAGAGAACCCGTACGGCATCCTCGTCTACAGCGCCGACAAGCGGATGCTGGGCATGCCAGATCGCATCATGCCCTTCACTGTCACGGGCGCCGATTTCCGCACCCGCCCGCAGCAAGCTGGCTATGACATCCGAACTGACATGATTGCGAGCGGCCAGCATCAGGGCTGAAAGCCCCGAGTTGTCCTGAACATTGGCATCCGCGCCCGCTTTTAACAGGGACATGATAATCTCTTTGGCAAGACCACGTTTGGCTGCCACCATCAGGACTGTCTGACCATAACCGTCCCGGGTGGCCGTATCCGCACCCGCCCGGACCAACACGTCGATGACCTTGGCATTGGGATTTTCCGCCGACACCGCCGCCATCAGCGCTGTTCCACCGTTTTTGTCACTTGCACCGACATCCGCACCCGATTCAACCAGCGAGGCAACCACTTCCGGATTGGCAAGACGTCCATCCTTGCGCACCTCGCGCATCAAGGCCGTCTGTCCCGAAGCGTCCGCATCATTGATCCGGGCGCCCGCCTCCACCAACGTGGATACGATGTTGCGGTTGAACGGCGTCGCCATGGCAGCCAGCATCAGCACCGTGTTGCCGTCCTTGTCACGGGCGTTCACATCGGCACCCGCCTGGGTCAGGACCTTGACCGTCGCCAGATCGGAGCGGTTTACCGCCAGCATCAGCACCGACCGTCCGTTCTTGTCCACGGCATTGATATCGGCCCCTGCCTCAAGAAGTGCCGAAACAACTTCCGAAATTGAACCGGCGCCTTCTTTCAAGCTGCGAACCAACGCCGTCTGACCGTTTTTGTCCTTGGCATTAACATTGGCACCCGCCGCCACCAGCGTCCTTATCGCCTCCGGATTTGCCTTCTCCGCCTCCGCGGCCAGCATCAAAACCGTATTGCCGGCCCGATCACAGGCGTTGACATCCGCGCCCGCCTGAACCAGCGCCGTAATCAGCTCCGGATGGAGCAAATAGGCCGGGCGCTGAATCTCGCGCAACAGCACATTAATGCCATCCTTGCCCTTGGCATCAATGATTGCTCCCGACTTCACCAGCGTCGTGATGAGATCCGGTACGGGATTGGTATTTGCCGCCCGCAACAGGGCCGTCAACCCCTTGCCATCCTTGGCATTGACATCCGCGCCCGACTGAACCAGCGTCCGGGCGACATCGGGATTGGAGTTGGAAGACGCCGCAAACATCAACGCAGTATTCTTATGCCCATCACGGGCATTCACCGAGGCGCCCGCATTGATCAGAGCCGACAGAACCGCCGGATTGGAGTTGCTCTCCGCCGCAAACATGAGCGCGGTACGATCGTTCCGTCCCCCAACATTGATATCGGCGCCCGCGTTCACCAGCAT
>JAFPZV010000273.1 GCA_017417085.1 Deltaproteobacteria bacterium
CTTTTTGGCTGCGGTATAGTGGTTGACCATGGAATCCATGGCGCCGCTGGCGACGCCCACCATCAGGCGGGGACGGCCCATGCCCCTGAAGCTTTCCGGATTGCGCCAGTCTGGCTGGGCCAAAATGCCTACCTTGAAGCCTTCATGCTCCAGCACCCGTCCCAGAAGCGGCACGCCGAACGAGGGATGATCCACATAGGCGTCGCCGGTGATCAGCAGCACGTCCAGCTGACGCCAGCCGCGCCGGCGCATCTCTTCGGCGGTCGTGGGCAGGAAATCCATGTTCCCCTACAGCTCGAAGCTCTGATGAAGCGCGGGCAGGTACACTTCGGTGTTGGAGAGCAGTTTTCCGAAGGTTTCCATGCTTTTCTTTTCGCCATGCACGAGGAAGGTGGCATCGGTGTGGCCAGTCCGGGCATGCCAGTCGAGCAGTTCATCCTGGCCGGCATGCGCGGAAAATCCACCGATGGTATAGATCCTGGCGCGGACTTCATACTCGTTGCCGAAGATGCGTACCACCGGCTCGCGATCGACAATGCTGCGGGCCAGAGTGCCGTTGGCCGCATAGCCGACGAATACGATGCTGTTCCTCTTGTTTCCGATGTTGTACTTGAGATGGTGGCAGATTCTTCCGCCGGTGCACATGCCGGCTCCGGCCAGAATCACGGCGCCGCCGTTGATGTTGTTGATCTCCATGGATTCCGCGGTGTCGCGGGTGAAATGCACGCCCTCGAATTCGAAGGGGTCCTTGTGCTCGTCAAACAGTTTCGCGGTTTCCTCGTCGTAGCATTCCGGGTGGCGTTTGAAGATCTTCGTGGCGGAAATGGCCATCGGCGAATCGAGAAAGATCTGCAGGTTGTTCGGCAACAGGCCCTGTTTGAGCCCTTCATGCAGGTAGTAGAGCAGTTCCTGCGAGCGTTCCAGCGCAAAGGTCGGGATAACCACGTTGCCGCCTCTCCGGATGGTCTTGTTAATGGCTTCGTAGAATTCCTCGATGGAGGGCTGCAGCTGCTTGTGACAACGGTCGCCATAGGTGGTCTCAATGATGACAATGTCGGATTCCGGCGGTACGTCGGGATCGCGCAGAATCGGCCGGTGGCTCAGGCCCAGATCGCCGGAAAAAACAAGGTGGCGGGTCTTGCCGTTTTCGGTTAGTTTCAGCGCGATGCCGGCGGAGCCCAGAATATGACCGACGTCGAAGAAGGTGGCTTCAATGCCGGGAGCAATTCTCAGCGCTTCGCCGTAACTGGCGGAGCCATTGAAGAAGTCCAGTGCGTCCAGCGCATCCAGCGTGGTGTAGAGCGGCTTGATGTCGCTGGCATCGCGGCCGCGGCGGCGCGCGCGGTTGGCAAGATAACGGGCCTCTTCCTCCTGCAGGCTGGCGGAATCAAGCATGACCAGTTTGGCGAGTTCGTGGCTGGCGGCGGTGGTGATGATTTGTCCCCTGAAACCGCGGTTGACCAGCAAAGGAATCCGTCCGCAGTGGTCGAGATGGGCATGGGTCAAAAGCAGAAAATCAATTTCTTTCGGATCAAAGCCGAAATC
>JAFPZV010000274.1 GCA_017417085.1 Deltaproteobacteria bacterium
CAAAATCGCCGTCTCGTCCAGGGTCAGGAGCTTGCGGTCCCGCATGAGCGGGCGGCCGTTCACGATGCTGTGGACCACATCCGTTCCTTTCGCCGCATAGACCAGATGCGAGACCGGATTGTACATCGGCGTCAGGTGGGGCTGGTTCATGTCCAGCACGATGCAGTCCGCCTTTTTACCCACTTCAAGGCTGCCGATAAGTGTTTCCGCCCCCAGCGCTTTCGCCCCGCCCAGCGTGGTGGCGTGGAGCGCCTGGGCGGCAGTCACCGGCAGGGGATCTTCCCGCCGGGCCTTGTGGATCTTGGCCATGACGTTCATTTCGGCGAACATGTCCACCGTGTTGTTGGAGGCGCTGCCGTCCGTGCCCAGTCCCACGCAGATGCCCTGGGCGAGCATTTTATCCACCGGCGCGATGCCGGAGCCCAGTTTCATGTTGGACTGTGGGCAGTGCGCGACCTTCACCCGCCGTTTGGCCATGAGCACCAGGTCCGCCTCGTCGACCATGACGCAGTGGTCGGCGATGAGGTTTTCGCCCAGGACGCCCAGATCTTCCAGATGCCGCACCGGGCTCTTGCCGTAGTGCTCCCGGCAGGCAACAATTTCCTCGGCATTTTCAGACAGATGGATGTTCAGCAGAATGTTCGCCGAATCCGCGATTTCCGCCATCTTCTGGATGAGACTGGGCGCGCAGGTATAGACCGCGTGCGCGACAGCAGTTGCATTGATAAGTGGATGCTCGCGATAGCGGGCAGCGAGCTCCCTGGTGAGTTCAATACCCCGCTCCACCGGACCGTAGCAGGGCGAGGGAAAATCATAAATGACCTCGCCCAGCCAGGCGCGCAGGCCGCTTTGCTCCGCGGCCTGGGCCACAGCCCCGGCGAACAGGTACATGTCGCAGAAGCTGGTTGTGCCGCTTTTGATCATCTCGCAGCAGGAAAGCAGGGTTCCTGTTCGTACCATATCGGCGGTGAGCGTTTTTTCCACCGGGAAGATGTAGTCTTGAAGCCACCGCATGAGCGGCAGGTCGTCGGCCAGCCCTCGAAAAAGCGCCATGGCCGCGTGCGTGTGCAGGTTGACAAGTCCCGGCATGATGAGGCCACCTGGTGTATGCAGCCGTTCGGCCTGCGGAAACTGCATGGCCAGTTCTTCTTTGGGGCCGATTGACCGAATGCGGCCGTCTTCAATAAGCAGAGCATCGTCCCTGGTCGGGGGCGCTTCCGCGGAGCGGATCAGATGATCCGCGCTGAGCAGCAATGGAGAAGGGGACATGGTTTTCAAATCCTTTCGGAATTTTCCAGGAAGTGCAGAATGAGCTGGCGCAGGCGTGGTTCGGCCGCCCGGGCAGCGTTGACGATATCCTCAAAATGAATGGGCACGAATTTGTCCGGATTGTTGACATTGGTGATGACCGAGATCATGGCGATTCTGAGCCCCGCATGCCGGGCGGTAAGAACCTCGGGTATTGACGACATGCCGATGGCGTCCGCGCCTGCCATGCGGAAGAAGCGGGTCTCCGCGGGTGTTTCCAGACTGGGGCCGGGCACGCAGATGTAGACGCCGCTCTTCAGCCAGAACCCCAGGGCGGCGGAGCTTTCCATAAACGCCTGTCTCAAGGCTTCGTCATAGACCTCCGAGCAGTCGGGAAAGCGCGGACCCCACTCGTCCGCATTGGGACCACGCAGTGGGTTGTCCGGCAGGAAGTTGATGTGATCCTGGGCCAGCATGATGTCACCGGGGTGAAAGGCCGGATTCAGGCCGCCGCTGGCATTGGTGATGATCGCGGTTTTTGCGCCCAGCTGCGAAAGCACCCGGATGGGAAAGCCCACCCTTCGGGCGCTGTACCCTTCGTAATAGTGAAAACGGCCCTGCAGGACAGCCACATTTTTTCCGGCAATTTGGCCCACGACCAGGTTGCCGCTGTGGCTTTCCACTGTGGTATGCGGAAAGTGGGGCAGCTCGGCATAGGAGAAGGTGACGGCGTCTTGCAGGTTGTCCGCCAGTTCGGCCAAACCGGTGCCCAGCTGGATAATGACATCCAGTGGCGCGCCGAGCCGCTGCTTCAGAAAGGCCGTGCATTCCGCGACATCCTGCCGGAAGAGTTCCCACGTTTTCTCTCTGTGGCCGTCGGGGACATGGTCTGGTGCGGTGTGAGGGGCATGTCCCATGTTGTCATGGTCTGTCATATTCTCGTCTCTCCTTGTGATTTTGCTCGAAGTCTCCCTTGATGAAAATTGCCGCAGGCCTTGTCTGCATGGAGGAATGTTAGCAGAGCTGTGAGGCGCGCGCCATTATCCTTTTCTTTTTTCGCCGTTTGCTTGGAAGTTGTGGCCCGAACTGCTAAACTGGAGCGCACAGCGTTGATTTTGCTGATTTTATACGGAGCGGGCGATGGAAAACAACCTGATAGAGGTGCGCAATCTGAGCAAATCCTTTGTAATCGCCTCGCCGCTGCTGGGGCGGAACGCCAGCCGTCTGCATGCGGTGAACGACGTATCCTTCGATCTGCACGCCGGCGAAACGCTGGGCCTGGTCGGGGAATCGGGATGTGGCAAGTCGACAGTGGCGCGGCTTTTAATGCGGCTTGTCGATCCGGACTGCGGAGAGATCCGTTTTGACGGCGTGGATCTGGCGCGGCTGAGCCCCAAAGAGCTGCGCCCCTTTCGCAAACGCATGCAGATGGTTTTTCAGGATCCCTTTTCATCGCTCAATCCGCGCTTGCGAATAGGCAGCGCCATCGGTGAGGCTTTGCTTATCCACAAACTGGCACCCCGGGCGCAGATTCGCGAACGGGTGGCGGCGCTTCTGGAAACGGTGGGCCTGAAGGCGGAGCATATGGATCGCTTTCCACACGAGTTTTCCGGAGGACAGCGGCAGCGCATCGGGATTGCCCGGGCACTGGCGGTGCAGCCCGAGGTGATTGTCGCCGACGAGCCGCTTTCCGCGCTGGACGTTTCCATCCAGGCGCAGATCGTCGCCCTGTTTCAGGATATCCAGCGGCGTTTCGGCCTGACCTATCTGTTCATTTCGCACGATCTGTCGGTAGTGGAACACATAAGCGACCGGGTCGCGGTCATGTATCTGGGACGGCTGGTGGAACTTTCCAGCGCGGAGATGCTCTACGATCAACCGCTGCACCCATATACCGAAGCCTTGCTGGCGGCGGTGCCGGTCCCGGATCCGGAGCGTCGCAGGCCACGGCAGCTGCTTTCGGGCGAACTGCCTTCCCCGTTGTCCTTGCCGTCCGGCTGCCCCTTTCATCCCCGTTGCCGTTATGCCCGCGCGCTCTGCCGGGAAGTTATGCCTTCCTGGGAAGAAAAGCGTCCGGGGCATTTTGCCGCCTGCCATTTCAGTTCCGAGGTCGGAAACCGCGAGGTTTGAAATGCGCAGCGGTGCTTTTGCCTGAGGCTGTTGGTCGGCATGAAAAAAGCCGCCCCTTTCGGGACGGCTTGAAGGTGGTGTTTGTTTCCTTTCTCTCAGGTCGTCAGTTTCTGAAGCGCTTCAAGATATTTTTCCGCTGTCTTTTGGACGATTTCCCGGGGCAGGGGCGGCGGGGGAGCCTGTTTGTTCCAGTCAAGCGTTTCCAGATAGTCGCGCAGGAACTGCTTGTCGAAGCTGGGCTGCGCCTGCCCCGGCCGGTAGCCTTCGCAGGGCCAGAAGCGTGAGGAATCCGGCGTCAGCGCCTCATCGATCCAGATGAGCTGCCCATCGTCATCAAGGCCAAACTCGAACTTGGTGTCGGCGATGATGATGCCGCGTTTCAAGGCAAACGCCGCGGCTTCACGGTAAAGCGCCAGGCTGGTATCGCGCAGGCGGGAAGCCAGTTCCTGTCCGCAGCGTTCACAGAGCTGTTCGAAGGAAATGTTTTCATCGTGGCTGCCCAGCTCCGCCTTGGTGGAGGGCGTAAAAAGAGGTTCCGGCAATTGTTCGCTTTCGACAAGCCCCTGCGGAAGCTTGATGCCGCAGACCGTACCGCCGTTCCGGTAGGATTTCCAGCCGGAACCGGCCAGATAGCCCCGGACGATGCATTCCACCGGGAGAGCCCGCATCTTTTTGACCAGCATGCTGCGCCCTTCGAGTTGTTCCCGGTAGGGTTCGAGCATTGCCGGAAAATCGTCTGTATCCACCGCTACCATATGATTGGGGACAATGTGCCGCATCTTTTCAAACCAGAAGGCCGACATTTTCGTGAGCACTTCTCCCTTGCGGGGGATTCCCTCGTTCATGATGACATCGAAGGCGGAAATGCGATCGGTCGTAACAATCAGCAGATGTTTTCCCAGATCGTAGATGTCACGGACTTTGCCGCGCCCGCACCGTGTAAGAGCGGAAAAATCGGTTTGCAGGATTATGGCGCTCATCTTTCCTCCATTATTTGCCGTAATACCGGGCCCAAGCTTATTTTGGCTTCCTTGCGCAGCTCGGCAAGGCGGTTGTTTATGCTTTCCTGTTGTTTGTGAATCAGCAGCGAATCACGCAGCATGTTGCGTTCCGAATCGACAAGCAGGTCTACGTTGGCTTCTTCGCGTTCTTTTAAAGTGATGACCACAAAATCGTCTCCCACCGCCAGCGGATGGTCAATGGCCGCCTGAGCTTCTCCAAGCTGGAAGAGCGAGGCGAAGTCGTCGCCCACGTTGCCAACAAGCGGCACAAAGGGATCGTTTCTGCGGGTAAACAACCCGGTCTCCTCGACAACCGCGTGCTGTTCCTGCGCCGCTTCTTCAAGTTTGCGGCCGTCGGCCAGCGCCTTCAGGATTGCGGCCGCGGCATCTTTGGCAAGCTGGGCGGCGCTTTCCTCGCGCATCATCTGTTCCACTTTCTCGTGAACTTCGGCAAGCTGGGGGATGAAGCTTGGCTGGCGTTCCCTCAGGGCCATCACGACGATTTTACCGCCCACCGACATGGGACGGGTGAGATTGCCCGGCGCCTGATCGGTAACCATGGCGGCATTTTCCGGCAAAATGCCCAGATCGCCCGCCGCTTCTCCAGTTTCAAAGGGTGGTGTGGTTCCGAGAGGCATTCCGGCCGCTTTTGCGGCGGCGGCCAGATCATGCTCACGGCGGTTGATGTTGTAGAAGTCCATGGCCTTGTCAAGCGCCAGCGCCCGGGCCTTTTCCTCGCTCAGGCCGGCATTGACTTCGTCCAGGACGGTTTCAAGGGGTTTGAAGCCGGCTTCGGTATACTCCAGAAGCTTGATCAGGTGATAGCCGTCGTCCATGGCAATCGGCTCGCTTATCTGGCCTTTGCGCAAGGCGAAGACGGCGTCTTCCAGCTCGGGTGCCAGCGCGCCGCCGCGCCCAAAAGTGCCCATGACGCCTTCTTTGGCCGCGCTTTCCTTGTCGGCGGAGCGTTCAGCCGCCACTTTGGCAAAGTCGGCGCCAGTGCGCAGCTCGTCCAGCGTTTTTTCCGCCAGTGCGCGAACTTGCTCCTTGGCCGCATCATCGGCGTTTTCCGGAAATCCCAGTACGATCTGCGCCACCTTGACGCTTTCGTCTATTTCGAACTGTTCGCGGTGGCGGTTGTAGTAACGCTCCTGCTCCTCGGGCGTATGATTGCCCGCCTGTTCCCGGAAATTCGCGGGATCGAAAGTCACATAGTCAAGGACAAACTTTTCGGGGACCATGAACATTTCCTTGTGTTCGGCCAAAAACTCTTCGAGTTTGGAATTGTCCACCGTGACCTTTTCCTCGAAGGCCGAAGGTTTCATCCGGACAAAGTCCAGGTTGATTTTTTCCTCGCGTTTTTTGAAGGCGTTCAAAACGTCATCGTCGGAAACCTTGGCGCTTTCCGCCATTTTGTTCTGCGTCTTCTCCATCAGCAGGTGGTTGCGCTGCGACTGCTCGAATTGGGCGGGAGTAAGACGCTGGTGGGCCAGCAGACCAATATACTGCTGACGGTTAAAAACGCCGTCCAATTGAAACGCCTCAATGGCGGCGATGGAGTCGATCAGCTCCTTTTTGGACACGGTGATTCCCAGCCGTTTTCCTTCCTGAAGCAAAAGCGTCTGATCAATCAGCTTCTGCAGGGCCTGTTGAGGGAGATGGAGGCGTTTTTCCAGCTCCGGACTGAACTGGCCGCCGTAGATCTGCCGGTAGAAAGAGGCCAAATCCTGCCGGGTTTGCTCGTAAACGTCCAGATTGATGCGGGAGCCGTTTACTTCCACCGCCAGACGATCGTCCACTTCGTTGCCGAATTCTCCCTTGCCCCAGACCAAAAATATGGTTCCAACAAAGGCGGCAATGATGATCCAGAAGATGGACCGGATGAAGACGGATTTTTTCTTTTTGCGAATGGCGTCAAGCATGATGACAGTTTTTCCTTCCTTGAAGATAGCATATTTGCCGTTCCCTTGATTCTCTTCCTGGCGGAATTTGCAGGAGCGGTAAACAGTGCTTTAAAAGTCTGCATTTATATAAGAAGCATTTGGCGGTTACAATGCCTTTTCGTGTGGATACTTGCAAAAGCGCAAGGCCGTTGCTAGAATCATGCTTGCATGTGAACGCTGCATAAAATGGGGGGAAGAGCCGGATAAAGCATTTTCCCCTTCCAAAATGTTCATCCATATGGTAAGCGCGGTTGTCTTTTAGGACAAGGGCGATTCCTGCGGAAAAAGCAAGTAACTTCATATTATAGGACTGTAAAGGGAGATAACCGCGGTATGTCTGGATTTTTCAACTTTTTTTGGGGCATGTTTTCCAGCGATTTGGCCATTGATCTTGGCACGGCCAATACATTGGTTTTTTTGAGAGGGAAGGGCATCACGGTCAATGAGCCCTCGGTAGTGGCGGTGTCAAAAGAGGGCTACGATCAGAAGAAGGCGCTGGCCGTGGGCATTGAGGCAAAGAAAATGCTCGGGCGCACGCCGGGAAGCATTGTTGCTATTCGTCCCATGAAAGATGGTGTGATAGCGGATTTTGACATTACGGAAAAGCTGCTCAAGTATTTTATCCAGAAGGCACACAACCGCAAAACGATGTTGCGGCCGCGCATTATCATCTGCGTGCCGTCCGGCGTGACCCAGGTGGAACGGCGTGCGGTAAAGGAGGCAGCGGAAGCGGCGGGAGCGCGTGAGGTGTATCTGATCGAAGAGCCGATGGCGGCGGCGATTGGCGCGGGTCTGCCCATTACCGAGGCTGCCGGCAACATGATCGTGGATATTGGCGGCGGGACGACGGAAGTGGCCGTGATTTCGCTGGCGGGTATTGTCTACTCGCAGAGCGTGCGTGTGGGTGGCGACAAGCAGGACGAAGCCATCGTGCAGTACATGAAACGCACGTACAGTTTGCTTATTGGTGAGCGGACGGCGGAACAGATAAAGATTGAAATCGGAAGCGCGTTCCATATGGATGGTGAGGAGCTGCTCACCATGGAGGTCAAGGGACGCGATCTGGTAACCGGGATTCCCAAGAATCAGGTCATCAATTCCGATGAAATCCGTGAGGCGTTGCAGGATACCGTCAACGCCATTCTGGGCGCGGTACGGGTAGCGCTGGAGCTGACGCCGCCGGAGCTGGCCGCCGATCTGGTCGACAACGGTATCTATCTGGCCGGAGGCGGTTCCCTGCTGCGAAATATAGACAAACTTATTCAGAAAGAAACTGGTTTGCCGGTGTACCGGGCGGAAAATCCGCTGGATTGCGTGGCTCTGGGAGCAGGCAAGGCGCTTGAGGAACTAAATCTGCTGAAGCGCATCTCCATAAAGTTCTGACCCTCTGCCGCGGTTCGTGATGTTTGCGGATGCGGTCAGGTTTTTGTGGCTTTTATCAAGGTATCCTGACAGTCTTATCAGGGGCGGCCCGCGTGCGGGTCGTCCCTGATGTTTTCACGAGTACGTTTTAACGGTGACTGGTTTTTGAATAACCGCGCCGGTGACAGATGCTTTGCCCTTCTGCCCGCGCCCTGGTATGGCTATGCTGGATTGGATAAGAAAATTTCGCAGGGGTATTTTCATCATTTTTCTGATGATCTGTGCTTTGCTTGTCTATTCGGTCCAACTGAGCAAGCGCGAAACAACCACGCTGTTTGAAAAGGTTGTGCTGGAGATCATGGCGCCGTTTCAGCGGGGGGCTACCTGGATTGCCGCAACGGTGGGCAAATGGGGGGAAAATTATTTTCGGTTGGTGGGGGTTTCCCAGGAAAACCGGCGGCTGAAAGAGGAAAACCGGCAGTTGCGGGCCAAATTGCAGGAGATGGAGGAAATAAGGCTCACCAATCAGCGCCTGCAACGTCTGCTGGAGTTCCGTGAGGAACAGGAACTTCCGGCTTTGCAGGCGCGGGTTATTGCCGATGACAGCACCAGCTGGTTTCGCTCGGTGATGCTGGACAAGGGCAGCTCCGATGGTGTCGTCATGGGAGCGCCGGTCGTGGTGGCCGAAGGTGTGGTGGGAAGGGTAATTCGTGTGGCGCCGCACGCAGCGCGGGTATTGCTGATAACGGATGCTTCCTCGGCGCTTTCGGCCCTGGTACAGAAAAGCCGCGCCCGCGGTGTCCTCCGGGGAGCGGGCGGGGTACTGACGCTGGACTTTGCCCTGTTGCAAAATACCATTGCCGTTGGAGATCTCGTCATCACATCCGGACAGGGCGGAGTGTTTCCCAAGGGGATTCCGGTAGGTACCGTGGCCCGGGTGGAGCGGCGGAACTACGACATGTTTCAGACGGTTGTAGTAACGCCGAACGTGGATTTTTCCCGGCTTGAGGAGGTCTTGATCCTGAAGCCGGATGATGCTGGAGAGGAATAATGCGGGATCTTGTGCTCCTGCTTCTGTTTGTTGTCCTGATGGTGGTAGTGCAGACATGGTTTTTCCCCCGGGTGCTTTCTTCACCCTGGCAGCCGGACGGCTTTCTTGTTATGACAGTTTATCTGGCGTTTTTTGGCCGCTGGTTGAGCGGGGGATTGCTGGTGCTTGGAATGGGTTATGTCATGGATACCTTTTCCGGCACGACATTTGGCTTGTACGGTTTGACATTGCCGCTGATTTTTTTTGGCGTTCATGCGCTGATTGCCTATGTCAATACCGAAACTTCATTTCCCTTTTATTATATGGTGGCCTTTGGCACCTGTGCCGAAATTTTTCTGCTGGCCTTTTTCTCCTTTGTCCTTGGGGACAACGCTTCGTTATGGATACTGGCGACGGCAGAGCTCTTTCCCCAGGCCGGGCTCAACCTGCTGTTGGCCGTTCTGTTGCTGAATGGCCTCAATTGGCTGCGCAGACGCTGGGAATGGGCGGCATCTTTACCGGGGCCGGTGCTTGAGGAAGAGGAGCTGTTCTGGGAATCCCACGACTGATATCGACGGGGCAACTTTATCATAAAATGATGGGGAAGCTGTTGTGGTTGTGACGAACAAAAAAAGGTTTTCCCTGCTTGTGTTTGTCGTGCTGGCGGTCTTTACGGTACTGCTGCTGCGGCTGTGGCATTTGCAGGTGGTGCGTGGCGATCACTACCGCGCTCTGTCGGAAAACAACCGCATTCGCTGCATGCCGTTGCCGTCACCGCGTGGATCCATTTTCGATCGCAATGGCGAGCTGCTGGTGGGAAACCGTCCCTCGTTCAGCCTGATGGCTTTGCCTCTGGAAATTGACGATCCGGAATCGCTGTTTGAACGCCTGTTGCCGATTTTGGGCTGTGACCGGGAAACCTTGGACCGCTACTGGCGCAAGGTGAAGCGACAGCCCAGGCATCTGCCGCTGGTTCTGGCCGAAGATCTGGAAGTGGAGCGGGTGGAGCAGTTGGAGGAGAATGGCGTCGATTTGCCCGGTGTCTTTATTGAATCCCGGCCCATGCGATTCTATCCCCATGGCGATTTGGCCGCCAATCTTCTGGGGTATCTGGGGCAGATTACCGAAGAGGAACTGGCAAAAAGAGGAAGCGAAAACGAAAAATATTATCCCGGGGATTTTATCGGCAAGAGTGGCCTGGAAAAAAGTTTGGAAAATGAGTTACGGGGTGAACCGGGAGAGCGGTTTATTGAAGTCAACGTGCGGGGCAAGAAGCTGCGGAGTCTGCAGACGAAGGAACCCAAACCGGGGCGAAGCATCCGGCTGACCATCGACTGGAAACTGCAAAAGGCGGCGGAGATGGCTTTTGGCACGGAAGCCGGAAGCGCGGTCGTGTTGAATGTGCATAACGGCGAAGTACTGGCAATGGTGAGCCGTCCCGGTTTCAGTCCAGCGCATTTTGCCCGGGGGATCAGCAGCGAGGAGTGGCAGGAGCTGATCCGGGATGTTCGTAATCCGCTTTCCAACAAGGCGATTCATGGACAGTATCCGCCCGGTTCCACTTTCAAAATGGTGACAGCGCTGGCGGCGCTGGAATCCCGGATGGCCTATCCGGAACGGCGTGTTTTCTGCCCGGGTTCGGCCCAGTTTGGTACGCGCCGGTTCAGATGCTGGAAACGTGGCGGACACGGTTCGGTCAATCTGCACGAGGCCTTGCGGGAAAGCTGCGATGTCTGGTTCTATCAGGTGGGGTATGAAATGGGGATTGATCGCCTTTCCCGGATGGCTTTTGCCCTTGGCCTGGGTGAGAAGACCGGTATTGAGCTGAAGGGCGAACGCAAAGGACTGATCCCCACCCGCGAGTGGAAGCTGCGGCGATTCAAACAGCGCTGGTTTGACGGCGAAACGGTCAATGCCAGTATCGGGCAGGGCTTTGTGTCGGTGACACCGCTGCAACTGGCGGTGATGACCGCTGCCATTGCCAACGGCGGTACCGTCTACCGTCCGCATGTGGTCGCGGAGATCAAATCCCTTACCGATGATACGGGCGCTTACAATAAAGAGCCTGAAGTGATACGTTTTCTTACCTTGGGGGAGCGCAATCTGCGGGCGGTTCGGGATGGTATGATGGCGGTGGTCAACGAGCGCCGGGGAACCGCCTGGAAAAGCCGGCTGAAATCTGTCTCCATTGCCGGCAAAACCGGATCGGCGCAGGTGATCAAGCAGCGGGAGCGAGTCAGCCGCAGTCAGGAGCGGCATATTCCCTACCGGTTCAGGGATCATGCGTTATATGTGGCTTTTGCGCCGGCGGACAAACCGGAAATAGCGGTGTCGGTGGTGGTGGAGCACGGAATGCATGGCGGCAGTGTGGCGGCTCCCATCTGTCACAACATCATTGGACATTACTTTAATCCCGCTTTGCCGGTGAAAGGTGCCGACAATGAAATCCCCGAGGATGAATATGGCGAAGAGTGATATGGTTTTTCCGGCAGTCTCTTTCTTGTGATGAAAAACATCCTTGTTTTGACGGATGGTGATGCCCCATGTTCGATCGCAGGCTTATAACCCATTTTGACTGGTTTTTGCTGTTGATGGTGCTCCTGGTAGCGATTGCCGGTGTCGTCAATATTTACAGCGCCACCCATTCTTGGGGAAACGCAGTGCCTTTCTACCAGCGGCAGATCTGCTGGCTGGGTGGCGGTCTGGTTATAGCGCTGCTTTGCTGCCTGTTCGACTATCGCTGGCTGCGGCGCTGGGCGTGGCCGCTCTACTGCGGCGCCGTGTTGCTGTTGGCCGGGGTTTTTGTTTTTGGCAAGGTGGCGATGGGGGCGCGGCGTTGGATCCATCTTGGTTTTTTCAACCTTCAGCCGAGCGAGATCGTCAAAATTGTGATCATTGTCATTTTGGCGCGTTATTTCAGCAAACGGAGCGCGGAACGTGAGTGTACCCTTGCGGATATGCTCATTTCCGGTATTCTGTTGGCGATTCCCTGCGGCCTGATTCTCAAGCAGCCGGATCTGGGGACATCCATGCTTGTGCTGGCCATTGGAATGAGCATTGTGCTGTTCAATCCCATTCGGTGGCAGGTTTTGGCTCTGATGGGAATCGGAGGGGCTGTGACCATGTGTGTGGGATGGTCATTCCTGCACGACTACCAAAAGTCGCGGATCCACACTTTTCTGAATCCGGAGAGTGATCCCCTGCGATCGGGATATCATATCATTCAGTCCAAGATTGCGGTCGGCGATGGCGGTTTTTGGGGAAGGGGCTTTCTGCAGGGTTCACAGGCACAGCTGTCGTTTTTGCCGGAGCGTCACACCGATTTCGCGTTTTCGGTATTTGCCGAGGAATGGGGATTTATTGGCAGTGCTGCCTTGCTGCTGGCCTATCTGCTGATAGTGTTGTGGGGAATCTTTATTGCGTATCGCGCTCCCGATCTCTTTGGGCGCTATTTGGCAATCGGTGTGACCGCCATGCTGTTCTGGCATATAACCATCAATTTGGGGATGGTTATTGGCCTGTTGCCGGTGGTTGGCGTGCCCTTGCCCTTGTTTTCCTACGGCGGAACCAGCATGATTACTACCATGGTAGGTGTGGGACTGTTGTTGAATGTCAGTATGCGCCGTTTTATTTTTTGAGAGTTGTTCAAGGGAACAAATACTAAAAAAGGGGTCATTATATGTATAACATCTTGATATCGTTTGCTCTTGCTGCGCTGGTCGGCAGCGGTTTGTACTGGGGATACTGGAAGGGTGCTGCCGGATATGCGGGATATGCGACATTGGTGGCATCGGTCGTGTTTGTGGCGGCATTTTTTGTGCTGAGCCGCCTGTTTGTCAAGAAACTCACCGCGATTATGGCGGAGGCCGAACACGAGCTGCAGGCCAACCGCACCGATAAGGCCATCAAGGTGTTGGAGAAGGGGCTGCAATATCGCCACTGGCAGTTGTATGTGACATCGCAGATCCATTCCCAGATAGGCATGATCTATTACATCAAACGCGATTTTGCCCAGGCCTTTGAACATCTGAAAAAAGGAATTTCCCGTAACTGGGCGGCCATGGGGATGCTGGCCATCTGTTATATGAAGCGCAGCAAGCCGAAAGAAATGAAGAAAACCTTCGAAAAGGCGGTGGCGCTGACCAAGAATGAACCGCTGCTCTGGAATCTGTACGCCTTCTGCATGGACAAGATTGGCGAGCACCAGCAGGCCATAGAGATTATGGAGCGGGGTTTGAAGAAGACCAGCAGAGATGAAAAACTAGAAGCGAATTTGAGCGCGTTGCGGGAAGGGCGCCGGATGAAGATGGAGAACTATGGCCCTCTCTGGTATCAGTTCCATCTGGAAAAAACGGGAGAACTGTTCAAGATGCAGGTTCGCTCCATGCAGGGACGCCGCAAAATGGTGCGTAGATAGGTATATTATGGCCAGTTCCGATTTCAAAGGACGGTTACGTGCCTTGAAGAAAACTTTGCCGGAAAAGTATGAAAAAAAAGCGGAAAAACAACCATCTTCTCCGGTTGCGACTCCGCTGTTCGAAGGAAGTTTCGAAGAGGAAATGGCCCGGCTGGCGGTTGTGCGTTTGCCCGGTGACGAGAGCGATGCGGAATCCTGCGAACAGCACGGACAGGCTTCCACCCCGCGAACAGTGCCACCGCAGAGCGATGCGGAGATGTTTGCCGTCGCGGTTGGTTCTTTTGACAAGGTTTTCCGCGACGATCTGGACTGGGAGGATGAAAGGGAAGCGAAAGGGAAGCGCAGTTCCCGGCGCCATCGTTTTCATCCGGATGACGAAATCGATCTTCACGGCTTGACGCGGGCCGAGGCCTTGCCCAAGGTGGCGTATTTTCTCGAAAGGTCGGTATACAACGGCCTGCGGAGCGTGCTGATCATTACGGGGCGCGGTAAAAATTCCGTTGCCGGCGAGGCGGTCTTGCGAAGCGCGGTCATTCATTTCCTTGAAAGGGAGGGGAAAAAGTGGGCCTCTTCCTGGAGCGAGGTTCCTCAACGCCTGGGGGGCGAAGGCGCCCTGGCGGTCTTTTTGAAAAGTTTGGGCTGATGATATGAAAAGGCCCCGCGGATCGTGGATCCGCGGGGCCTTTGAGATCTCGGTTGAAAGCCTGAGATTTTTCAGCGCTCGCGCAGCGCGTTCTGTCTGGCCTTGAGCAGCGGCTTCATCAGGTAGTCGAGCACGGTTTTCTTGCCGGTCAAAATGTCCACTGTGGCCATCATGCCGGGGATAATGGGCAAATCCTCACCGTGATAGGTGATGCAATTTTTATCGGTGCGTACCTTGACCCGATAGAAAGATTCGCCGCCGCGGCGCTGGTCTTCAATGGTATCGGCACTGATCTCCACCAACTTTCCTTCCAATCCGCCGTAGATGGAGAAATCATAGGCGGAAATCTTGGCCATGGCCTGCTGGTTGGGATGCAGGAAGGCTACATCCGCCGGACGCACACGTGCCTCGATCATCAGGGCATCATCCAACGGAACCACATCCATGATGGATTCTCCCGGTTTAACGACTCCGCCCACCGTATTGATGTAGATCTGCTTGACCGTACCCCGTACCGGAGAGCGCAGTTCGGTACGGCTCACCCGGTCACGGCCGGCGGAGATGGTTTCCAGAAGTGAGGACAGCTCGGCGCGCCGCTTGTTGATCTCCTCGGTGATGGCGGTATCCATTTCGGCCTTGCGCAGCCCGATGCGCTGGCGGGCTTCCTCTACGGCCGCCTGGGCTCTGGGAATGGAGGACGCCAGGTTGCTGAGCTCACCCTGCAGAGAGACCACCTTTTGCTCCAGTTCCAGGTACTGTGTCTCCGAGTAATTTTTTCGCTGCAGCAGGGAATGGGCTATGTCGCGCTGCTTTCTTGCCAGTTCCAGGCTGCGGGCCAGCTGACTTCTGCGGGAGGTCAGGCTTTCCACCTCGCGCCGCCGCTGATCATACTGTGTCTGCAAGACACGCATTTCTGCCGCGCGTTGTTGTTGGCGGTTGGCATAGGTTGTTTTCTGATCGTCAATGATCTGCTTGATGTTCTGGAACAGGCCTTCAACTTTGCCGGCGTTCCCCATCCCTTTCCTCAGGTTTGCTTCCAGATCATCGGGAAAAACGGGTTTCCTTCCGGCCAGTTCCGCTTCCAGACGAATGAGGTTAACCTTGTTGTCCAAAGCCTTGTGGGCTGCGTCACGGAAATAGCTTTCGGCCATTTCGTTATCCAGACGCGCC
>JAFPZV010000275.1 GCA_017417085.1 Deltaproteobacteria bacterium
AGTGGCTTCAGTCCCTTAAGAAGCTTGAGCAATTCGATTTTGACGATTTTTTCAGGAAGGAGCGGCTTGGGAAAAAGGAGTGGCTCTGGAAGGAAGGCGATCCCGCGCGGGATCTGGTTTTCATCCTCTCCGGCGCCATCAGGCTTTCACGGGAAAGCGAATTCAAGGGGCGTGCAATCGTCACCGGCATTGTAACGGCCGGCAACCTGCTGGGTGCGGCCAATATCCTGGACGGCGGGTCCCGGGCCGTTTCCGCGATTGCGCTGGAGGAAAGCACCTTTCTGATGCTGGATCGGGAACACCTCGCCCGCCTGCTGCGCGACTATCCGCAGGCCGGCATGGAACTGCTCACGCTGCTCGTCCAGGCGGTTTCCGCGCAGTATGATCAGATCGTCACCCGGCTGGCATCCATCTTTTAGGCGAAGGCCATTTCTCCTGTCCTGAAGCTTTTCTTTGAGGAGACCCAGGTCAGGTTTCTGCGGGCCGCTCCTCTCCATTGCGCAGAATCCGCCTGATAAGCTCGGTGGTGGAATGGCCGGCCACAATGGGGGTGATTGCCACCCGGCCTCCGTAGCTTTCCACCAGATCGCGCCCCACCACCTGATCCGCGGTATAGTCGCCGCCCTTTACCAGAATGTCGGGATGAAGCGTTTCTATCAGCTCAAGTGGTGTGTCCTCGTCGAAAACCGTCACATAGTCGACACAGCCCAGCGCTGCCAGAATCCGGGCTCTTTCATCCGCACTGATAAGCGGACGGGACGCGCCTTTCAGACGCCGCACCGAATCATCGGAGTTGAGTCCCAGAACCAGCACATCTCCCAGCCCCCGCGCTTCCTGCAGGTACTGCACATGGCCAATATGGAGCAAATCGAAGCAGCCATTGGTGAAAACCACCCGGCCACCCCTGTGATGCACAATTTCCCTGATGGCAGGCAGCGCCGAACGCGGCACAATCTTGGCTTCCTCGCCCGACCGTCTGCGCGCTGCAACCCGCAATTCCTCAGGCGCCACCACGGAGGTGCCTACCTTGCCGACCACCACACCCGCCGCCAGATTGGCCAGAGAGGCCGCATCAGATACCGTCAGTCCAGCGCCCAGCGCCGCGCCCAGCACCGCCAGCACCGTATCACCCGCGCCCGAAACGTCGTAGACCTCCAGCGCCTGGGTCGGAATATCCAGCTCGTCGCCACTCCGGAAAAAGATGGTCATTCCTTCTTCCGAGCGAGTCAGCACCAGCGCCTTCAGTTCCAATTCTGCGGTCAGCCTGCGGCCAGCCGAACGCAAGGCTCTGTCGCTGACCGGCAAGCCCCCTACCGCCTGCATCAGTTCCTTGCGGTTGGGAGTCAGAAGCGTTGCGCCACGGTACTTGCCAAAATCGCCCCCCTTTGGATCCACCAGCACCGGTTTTCCCGCCTCACGCGCCATCCGGATGGCGAATGTCAGCACATTTTTCGTCAGCACACCCTTGCCGTAGTCCGACAGCAGCAAGACCTGGCAGTGCGGCAGACGTTCCTGCAGAAAATGCAGCAGCTGCGCCTCAGCAGCTTCCGAAATCGGAGCCACGCTCTCATGATCCACCCGCAGCATTTGCTGGTGATCGGCCAAAATACGGGTTTTGCGGCCGGTACAGCGCCCCGGAATCATCACCACGCCGGCATCTGTTCCTCCCAAATTCAACAGCCGCTCCCGCAGACGGAGGCCATCGGCATCCTTGCCGACCGCGCCCGCCACCTCAACACTCACGCCCAGTGTCCGCAGGTTGTTGACGACGTTGCCGGCGCCCCCCAGCCGCAGCTCCTCGCGCAGGATGTTCACCACCGGCACCGGAGCTTCCGGCGAGATCCGGCCCGCCTCGCCCCACAGATACTCGTCCAGCATCAGATCACCCACAACCAGGGCTGTTATATCCGGCAGCCTGTTCAGAAAGAATTCCAGTTCCATTAACGCCGCTCTCCTTCAAAAGAGTCCGTGCAAGACGCTTCTCCCCCTCACAAGCTCACTCCTTGCCGCGCTTCTCGCTCAGCCATCCCACATGCCGCCACAGGCCGCGCCAGATCCGCACCTCCCGCGAGTTGAGCGCGCAGCGCCCCAGCATGCGGCGAAAGGTGTGCATGAGATGATCGGGATTCTGGGGATTGAGAAAACCGCTGGAGGCCAGCACTTCCCGCATGTGCGCGAAAAGCGCCTCCATTTCCTGGCCGCTGGCCGGCTTGCGGCTCGATTCCACCACCGCCTGCGCCGGATTGCGCGCCACGCGCGCCATTTCGTAGAGGCAGACCGTGACCGCCTGCGCCAGATTGAGCGAGGCGAAATCCTCGTCCGTCGGAATGGTGAGCAGACGCCGGCAGCAATCCAGTTCGGAGGTGCGCAAACCGGCATCCTCCCGGCCGAACACCAGCGCGACCTTCACGTCCGGCAGCAATGTCACCGCTTCGCGCGCCGCCTGTTCAGGCACGAGGAATTCGCGGCGGTAGCGGCCGAAACGCCGGGTGGTGCCATAGCTTGAGCCACAGTCGGCCAGAGCCTCCTCAAGCGAGGTGCAAAGCCGTGCCGTTTCCAGCAATGAAGAGGCCTTGAGCGCCATCTTCCTCGCATCCTCACTGAAAGGATCCACCTGCGGATTGACCAGCCGCAGATCGCTTGCGCCGAAGTTCATCATGCTCCGGCACACCGAGCCGATATTGAGCGCGCCCTGCGGCTCCACCAAAACCACCACCAAATTTGGCATTTTCATTGATAAGAAGCTCCCCCTATGCCGGTTGTATTCCGCCCCCCCGCCTTCCGGCAAATTATCCAGCCAAACGGGTTCTCCACCTCCCCACCCCCAACCCCTCCCCCCAATGGAGGGAGGGGAGGCACTCCGCTTGATTACCCCCTCCCCCCGCTTGCGGGGGGAGGGCTGGGGGGGGCTAAGAACCATGGAAAAGTCCAAAGCACCCTGCCCGCTCAATCTCCCGGGGAGAGGGCAAGACGAAAGCCGACATCATCTCTGCAGAAGAAGTGCCCCCAAAAATCCCGGGAAGCCGAGCGGCAGAAAGCGGCGACATAGTACCAGC
>JAFPZV010000276.1 GCA_017417085.1 Deltaproteobacteria bacterium
AGATCGGTGGTGAACATCTCCAGGGGATCCCCTTCCGCTTTCCTCTGGCAGGGGGCGGCGCTTACGGGGCTCCCTTTACGGATGTTGTGGGAGATGAAACTCAGCACATCAAGCGGGTTCACACCCATCTTGTCAAGCAGGTAAGCTGCCTGGCAGTTCCTTTCACTCAAAATGGCGTGCAGAAGATCGCCTATGCCTATCTCCTTTTGCCCGGAAGACTGGTAGTGAAGGATGGCACGCTGGAGGATGCGCTGCAGGGCAGCGGTCTGCTCGGGTATCGTTTCCTCCGGGCGCCGGATGGAGTCCAGAGCGCTGTCCAGATAGTGCTCCAGCATACGCCGCAGTTCGGAGACGTTGGCGCCGCAGGCGTCGATGATGCGGACGCCATCGTCGCTCTGGGCGATGGCATAGAGCACATGTTCTGCGGTGACGTACTCATGGTGGCGTCTCTGGGCTTCATAGACCGCATGCGCGAAAACGTCCTGGCTTTCCTGGCTGAATATGGCGGGCATCAGACCTCCGTGATGGAACAGCGCAGGGGAAATCCCGCCGCGCGGGCCAGACTGTGGACTTTGAGGACCTTGGTTTCGGCAATGTCGAAGGGGTAGACACCGCACACGCCTTCGCCTTCGGTATGGATGAGCAGCATGATCTGATTGGCTTCGGCCGTGGATTTGCCGAACACTCTGCGAAGAATTTCCACCACAAACTCCATGGTGGTGTAGTCGTCGTTGTGCATCAGGACCCGGCAGTTGGGAGGCGGTTCAAGCCGTGTCGCGAGATTTTCCTTCTGGGTGGCGTTCCGTTCGCTCATCGCCTGGCTCCTTTTTCTGTGAAAACGTTTTTTGCCATGAAAAAAGAGAAGAATACGAAGATAGTCAATTCCTGCTTGCAGAGTATAATGTAAATTGCCACATTGCAGATAACAACGGCGAAACGCATAAAATTCATCGGGGGAAGGAGGATATTCTGTATGGCAGAAGACGACAATGGCTCCCAGAATTCCGGAGACGAAAGGAAAGTCATCAACATTCGGCTGAATGGAAGGAGGAGAGGCGGAGAAAAACTGCCCAGAGTGGACCTGTCGGGACGCCTGGCCCTGTTGGGTGTAGTGGCGGCGCTGTTGCTGTGGGGTGCGGCATCCTCGTTCTATCAGGTCAATCCCGAAGAGACCGGGGTGGTGCTGCGTTTCGGCAAGTATGTCGGGCTGGCGCAGCCGGGGCTGAACTTCCGGCTGCCCTTTGGGATCGACCGGGTGTACATGGTCAAGACCGGGCGCAACTACAAGGAGGAGTTTGGTTTCCGCACCGCTTCGACCACTGGCGCGCGCACCGTCTACAAGCCCGATGCCTTCGACGATGAATCATTGACTTTGACCGGCGATCTCAATGTCAGCGATATTGAATGGATCGTCCAGTTCCAGATAATTGATCCCTTCAAGTTCCTCTTCAATATCAAGGATCCCCGTGCGGCAATCCGCGATGTTTCCGAAGCGGTGGTGCGCCGGGTTGTGGGCAATTCCAACGTTACCCAGGTCCTGACGACCGACCGTGCCCTGCTTGCCGCCGATATTGAGCGTGAAACCCAGGCTGTGCTCAAGAACTACGATATCGGCGTGCGCATCGTGACCATCAAGTTCCAGGACGTCAATCCTCCCGCTCCGGTCAAAACCGCGTTCAACGAGGTGAACGAGGCCGAGCAGCAGCGGGAAAGCCTGATTCTCAATGCGCGCGAGGAATATAACCGGGAGGTGCCCAAGGCCCGGGGCGTGGCGCGCAGCCAGATTCTGGAGGCGGAAGGGTATGCGGTGGAGCGTATCAACCGTGCGGAAGGCGAGCGCACCCGTTTTCTGGCGCTGCTGGAGGAATACCGCAAGGCGCCGGAGGTAACGCGAACCCGGCTCTATCTGGAAACGATGGAGCAGATTTTGCCGCGCATCCGTGAAATTTATGTCATGGACAAGGAAGGAAGCGGCGCTCTGCCCCTGTTGCCGTTGCGCGTCCAGGAACGTGCGGCAGTGTCTGGAAAGGAGGTGTCCCCATGAAAGGGCGTCTGATTGTGCTCATCGTTTTGGCGGTGCTTCTGGGGGCGGCCCAGAACGGTTTCTATGTAATTGAGGAGGGCTGGCAGGGCATTCTGACCCAGTTTGGCAAACCGACAGGCGGCGTGAAGGAAGCGGGCCTGCACTTCAAGATTCCCTTCATTCAGGAACTGTACCGCTTTCAGAAACGGATTCTGAAATGGGACGGCGATCCCAACCAGATCCCCACCCGTGACAAGCGCTACATTTTTCTGGATACCACCGCGCGTTGGCGGATAGCCGATCCACTGCTTTTCCTGAAGACCGTGGCCACCGAACAGGGGGCCATGAGCCGGCTGGACGATATTCTGGATTCCGTGGTTCGGGATGCAGTTTCCGGCCATCTGTTGGTGGAACTGGTGCGCGGCCGTGGCTATCAGTCGCCCAGGGAACGCGGCGACGAACCGCCCGAGACGATTGAAATTGAGGGCGTACCGGTGGATGTTTCCTCGCTGGTTGGGCGCGAAGAAATTCTGGCCGGTATTTTGGCCAAGGCGCGTGAACTCACCCCCGAGTACGGCATTGAGCTTATCGACATGCAGATCAAGCGCATCGGTTATGTGGAGCAGGTGCGCAAGCGGGTCTACGAGCGCATGATCTCCGAACGGAAGAAAGTGGCGGCGCAGTTCCGTG
>JAFPZV010000277.1 GCA_017417085.1 Deltaproteobacteria bacterium
CGGGCGGGAAATTCCGACAAGGGCTCCATTACCGCGCTTTATACCGTGCTGGTAGAAGGTGACGATATGACCGAGCCTATAGCCGACGAAACCCGCTCCATTTTGGATGGGCATATTGTGCTGTCACGCAAGCTGGCGGCCGCCAACCACTATCCTGCCATTGATGTGCAGGCCAGCGTCAGTCGTGTAATGAACTCCATTGTCACCAAGGAACACAAACAGGCGGCACAAAAATTGCGTAAAATTCTGGCCAAGTACGCCGAAGTGGAACTGCTGGTGCAAATAGGCGAGTACAAAAAGGGATCGGACAAGGACGCTGACGATGCCCTGAGCCGCATTGATGCCGTGAACGCTTTTCTGAAACAGGGTTTGGGTGAAAAGAGCACATTTGACGAGACCCTGCAGGCACTTTTGAAAGTTGTTTCCTGATGCCGGCAAGTTATCCGCTGGAGCCTCTGCTCACCGTGCGCCATTTTCGGGAGAATGCGGCTCAAAATGCACTGCGGCGTGCGGAACGGGCAGTTCGTGATGCGGAAAATTTGATTGTGCAACGTCAGCGGGAGTTGGAAGAGTATCGTATCTGGCGTTTTGAAGAGGAAGAACGGCGCTACACCGAGATTATGGGGCAGGAAATGCTCATGCCTGAGCTCGACAAGTTTCGTGCCGGTCTGGCGGCTCTGGCCAACGAGGAACAAGGCAAGATACTGGCGGTAGAACAGGCACGTGCCGAGTTGGAAAAGTGCCAGGCCGCAGTGGAGCAGGCGCGTCAGGCAGTTAAAACCGCTCAGAGGGAAACTGCCAAAATTGTTGCACACAAGGATATCTGGAAGGCCGAAGCTAAAAAGGAAGCGGAACGTCAGGAAGATCTCGAAACCGAGGAGTTTAAACCTCGTTCTATAAACACTGAAGAAGACGAATAGGGGAGGGAGAGAACATGACCGTTGTGAAGATAAGCATGATGGAAAATCCTTTGATTGGCGGTACTTCAGATGTGGCCCCCATGCCGCCCCTCCCGGAAGATGTTGAAGCTTTTGCGCAGGCGATGAAATCGTCGCCGAATGATATGCCGAGGGCGGTAACACGGCAGCAAGGGAAAACAGCAGCGGAAACGACATCTTCAACCAGCAGTCAAGTACAAGTATCTGCGGAAAAACCGGTTGGAAGCACGATGGCGCATCAGGAAAAAACGGTGACGCAGGCAGCGCCATCACCAAACGCTCAAGTGCAGGCATCTGCGGAAAAACCGGTTGTAAGCACGGTGACGCATCAGGAAAAGCCGATGACGCAGGCAACGCCGCCGTCGCCCAACAGTCAAGTGCAGGCATCCGCGGAAAAACCGGTTGTAAGCACGGTGACACATCAGGAAAAGCCAATGACGCAGGCAACGCCGCCGTCACCCAACGCTCAAGTGCAGGCATCTGCGGAAAAACCGGCTGTAAGTACGATGGCGCATCAGGAAAAAACGGTGATGCAGGCAACGCCGTCGCCCAACGGTCAAGTTCAGGCATCTGTAGAAAAACCGGTTGTAAGCACGGTAGCACATCAGGAAAAACCGGTGATGCAGGCAGCGCTGTCGCCCAACGGTCAAGTGCAGGCATCCGTGGAAAAACCGGTTGTAAGCACGGTGGCGCATCAAGAAAAGCCGGTGATGCAAGCAACGCCGTCGTCGTCCAACGGCCAGGTGCAGACATCCGCGGAAAAACCGGTTGTAAGCACGGTGGCGCATCAAGAAAAGCCGGTGATGCAGGTAGCTCCATCACCAAACGGTCAAGTACAGACATCTGCGGAAAAACCGGTGACGCAGGCAGCGTCATCGCCCAACGGTCAAACGCAGGCATCCGCGGAAAAGCCGGTTATAAGCGCTGCGACGACACAGCAACAGGAAAAAACGATGATAGAAACGATACCGCAAACCATCAGTCGAGCACAAGTACCTACGGAAAAACCGGTTGTAAACACGATGGCACATCAGGAAAAACCGGAGATGGAGGCAACGCCGTCGCCAAATGGTCAAGTGCAGGCATCTGCGGAAAAACCGGTTGTAAACACGATGGCACATCAGGAAAAAAACGTGACTCAAACAGCGCCGTCGCCAAACGCTCAAGTGCAGGCATCTGTGGAAAAACCGGTTGTGAGTACAGTGACGCCTCAGGAAAAAACGGTGACACAAGCAACGCCGTCGCCAAACGGTCAAGTGCAGGCATCTGTGGAAAAACCGGTTGTGAGTACAGTGATGCCTCAGGAAAAAACGGTGACACAAGCGACGCCGTCGCAAAACTCTCAAGAGCAGGCATTCTCAGAAAAACCGGTTGTAAACACGGTGCTCCAACAGGGAAAAGCAGCAGTACAGAACAATCTTCCTCCTCAGGCTCGTACAGAAAGCGGTGTATCGGTTTCAGAGCCCCAACTACAAAATGCTTCGGGGAAAAGAACGGAATCGACGTTCGTACAAACACGGGCACAGGAAGCTTCTCCAACGTCTGTTTCCAGTCGCGGGAGCGGCATTGCCCAAACAGTTGAGCCCCAGCGTTCCGAAAATGCTGGGATTACGCAGAATGTTGTACAGAACATACCTTCCTCAAACGTTTCACGTACGAATCAAAAGGGGCTGAAACTTGATGACGAACGTTTAATGCAGGCCTTGGGGGTTGGGGAGAAGCGCAAAACCACAAAAGAGGTATCATCCTTGCCGCCCATGAACGGACCCCTGGATGGTTTGGGAGTCCAGACAATGAGCAGGGCGGAGGCTTCTTCGGAAGTGGAACCTGCAAATGCCAATCTGCATATAGATAACGAAACGGTGCAGAAATGCGTGGAAAGGATACTGGTTTCCCGTCCCGAAGACGGCACCAGCGAAGTACGCATTCAGATAGGCCGCGATATTTTGCCGGATACGGAAATTCGTCTGAACCGGGGTGTAGATGGCCAACTGAACATCCATATGTATACGGGTAACGAGTCTTCCTTTCAGAGCATGGTTGCCATGCGCAACGATCTGTTGAATAATTTGGAGCATCAGGAAAACAATAGTGTGCGGGTAGAAATTTCCTTCCAAAATGATGCGGAAAACGGTGATATGAATCGTCGTTCGCGTGGTTATGTCCAGCAGGATGACAGTCTGCAAAACTGAAATATTTTTAAAACGACGGAGCCCCCATGACAGAAGTGACTGAATGGCCGGATTTTGCTCCGGAGCCACTGTCTCCGCTGTTGGCGCAGATCGGCAATGTGCTGTTTACGAGGAAACATCCCTGGCAGATGCCAATAGGTGCTTATACTGGACTGTTGGCTCCAGTGGCCAGGGGCGCAGAGTTTACGCCAGCTTTTACGTTGGGCCTGGAATGGAACAGAGCCATCTGGAATCTGGAGATCGGCAATCCATTGGTTTTATTCCTGCATCCTGCGTTGTCTACAGTTTCTACAGAAACGGTTCTTCCAGAAGAGTTGCAACAGGCCCTGCTGGAGTTGTTGCTGACACCGCTTTTGACCGATCTGGAAGCACTTTTGGGCGGAAGGATTATTTTGACCAAACCCTCGGAAGCTGCACCGCTCTGCCATATTGCTTTGGAATGGAGGAGTGACAGCATAAATGTGCCTCTGCGTATTGGTGTTCCTGGTGCGGCTCCAGCCTTGACGCTTTTGGAAAAATTGCGGGGTTTACCCATAGCTGTGGCGGCTCCGGATGAGATTCCCATGGAAATAGGGGTGGAAGCAGGGCGTATGAGAATTGCCTTTGGGGAGCTTGCCGGGCTTGCCGTTGGTGATGTTCTTCTGCCCGATGTTTATCCGGCAGTTCAGGGCTGGCTGACCCTGAATCTGGCGTCCATAAACAATGCTTTTCAGTTGCGGTGTGAACTTTTGGGGACTACGCTCAAGATTGCCGATTTTGTCGCTTCTTCACAGGAGGAATTCATGACTGAGACTGCACAGGAAGTCTTGTCGCAAGATACTGCAGAGACGGTGGAAAATGCACCGGTCGTACCAGGTGTTCCACCGGATGTAAACCAGTTGGAGGCAACCTTGACTTTCGAACTGGAACGCCGTCTGATGACGGTGCGGGAAATTGGGGAACTCGTGCCCGGTTACACCTTTGCTTTGGGATGTGACGGTACCGCTCCGGTTACTTTGCGCGTCAACGGCAAAGCACTGGGAACAGGCCGGCTGGTTGACATGAACGGGGTGCTGGGAGTGCAGATTACCACTTGGCGGCAATAACGACAAGAGAGATGGTTTTTAACCTATTGGAATATTTAAGGTTTGCATATGGCCGGAGTTAATCCGCTTTATCTGGTATTAGGAATGGCGCTGCTGGGGTTGGCGCCATTTTTCCTTATGATGGTTACTTCCTACGTGAAAATTGTGGTCGTAACTTCACTGGTACGTAACGCGCTGGGAGTGCAACAGGTACCGCCGACCATGGTTATGAATGGTCTCGCCATTATTTTGTCTCTCTTCATTATGGCGCCCATGATGATGGATACGATGGATATCCTGAAGCGAATTTCTGTTCATGCGAATATGGCGCCAAGAGAAGTGATTGAAATTTTTAAAAAGGCTTCGCCGCCGCTGCGCAAGTTTCTGGCCGACAACTCCAGCGACAATATCATGAAAACCCTTATGAGTACCGCCCGTCGGATCTGGCCCAAAGAGCGGCATGATTTTATCTCGGAAGACAATATGTTCATTCTGGTGCCGGCCTTTACCATTTCAGAACTGACCAAAGCTTTCCAGATAGGATTTCTCCTGTACTTACCATTTGTCGCCATAGATCTTATCATTTCCAATATTTTATTAGCGATGGGAATGATGATGGTTTCGCCGATGACGATTTCTCTGCCGTTCAAATTGTTGTTGTTTGTCACATTGGACGGTTGGTTGAAAGTGAGCCAGGGATTGTTGCTGAGCTATAGTTAAAGAAGGCACGTTTTGCCGCCCTTCAGGCGATTTCTCATGCCGGATAATTGATATTATGTAAACTAAAAAGTTATTCCCACTTCCCGCGGCACATGGCGTTTTGCGCATTAACTTGATTCCATGGGTTCCCACATCTTAAAATAGGAAACATTTTTTTGAGCATGTTGTGATGCTCAGACCATGTCACCTGTAGTGGAGCCAAAGCTGCCATGAACATTTCGCGTTTTCAGGCCAAGTTTATCCTCGAAGACAAACTTCTCGCCGGTAAGCCTTTCAATAATTTCCCCATTCTGTATGAAATTCGAGGTCCATTGGATGTTGCCGTCTTGCGGCAAGCCTTGAGCGCCATTATGGCCACGCATGATTCCATGCGGGCCCGATTTCCGGAAGTCGAAGGCGTTTTGAGTCTTGTTCTTGAGAAAAACGCTGAGCCGCCGTTCGAGGTGGTCCATTTGGACGATGAGGCCGCCATTGAGGCTTTTTCCCGGGAATTTGTGTTGCGTCCCTTTCATTTGGCCTCCGAACCACCACACCGAACCGCTTTGGTGCAGCGCGGCCCGAATGATTTTTTGCTGCTGTTTGTGGTGCATCATATTCTTACTGATGGCGTTACACTGGAGCCATTACTCCCGCAGTGGGCAGCTGCCTACAACGCGCTGATATCGGGAGAGCAACCTCCTGTTGTTCAGGCGGATTCCTACGCCGACTACATTGAGATGGAACAAGCTCAACAGCTTGATTTCAGTAATGATTTTCAGTTTTGGCACAACTACCTGGGGGATGCTCCCCTTACCGTTGCCCTTCCCCATACCCACGGTCCGGAAGGTTTCAAAACGCTCTATTTTGAAATTGAAGGAGTCTTGCGCGAAAAGTTGAACCACTTTGCCCGGAAGCACAAAAGCACCCCCTTTTGGTTGCTCACTGCCGCTTGGGCGACGCTGCTGAACCGTTACAGCGATCAGGAAATCATTCCCATAAATTATCCGGTCAACCTGCGTCCGCCGCGTTTTTCTCATCTGCTGGGGCCATTCATCAACAATTTGCCCATCTTGGCGCGTTGCGGCGATGAGGTGACCTTTACCGCGCTTTTGGCCCAGATGACCGCCGATCGCCGCATCTGCCGTCCTCATCAGAGGCCGATGCTGGCGGATATTGTCGAATATCTGCGTCGTCACGGAAAAGCTGGAGGGACGGTGCTCAATGTGGGCATTGCCGAAACGGCGCTGCGCACCACCTATCCCTTCCCCCTTTCTGGCTGTTCGGTGCGGGCACTGACGCCGCCACCGGTGGGGCTGGCTGCGGAACTGTTGCTGGAGTATGACGAACGCCCCGATGCGGTGCATTGCCGGTTGACCTACGATGGCAGCCGCTACACTGAGAGTTTTACCCGGCAGATGACGCGGCATTTGCTGCAAATACTGAAAGCGGTGCCGGATAACGCAGATCGGCCGCTGTACACTTTGCTTGCGGCCGATAGTACCGATCACGCCTTTTTGCAATGCGGCATCGCAACCGATGTGCCTTTTCCACCGTTTCGGCCGTTGCAC
>JAFPZV010000278.1 GCA_017417085.1 Deltaproteobacteria bacterium
CCCATCCGGGGCTCAAAATGGCCTCGGAGGCTGGAGCGACGGCCGCTTCGGTACTTGTCAAAGATTTTACCGTTTCCTGTTTTTGTGCGCATCCGGCAACCGGGTAAAGAGTTCCAATCAGCACAAGACTCACAATCGCTTTTTCGCACAACTCCCGCATGGTTTTCTCTCTTCCCATTTCATTTCCCTCCTTTTCCTCAAACCTTGATCAGTATTCCTGGCCGGCCCACACGACCCGGCCGATGATCTTGACCTCATGCTTTTCGCAATAAAAGAAACCATAGGCCGGATTGTCCGATTTCACCTGAATCCGCTCCGGTTCAACCAGTATCCGTTTGCAGTGCAGCTGCCCGCCATAACTCATCACATACAGGCCGTCATGCAGGGCCGCCTGCATCCTCAAATCGATAAGCAGCACCGCCCCGGGCTTGATGGTGGGTAGCATGGAATCCCCTTTTGCGGTAATGACCGCCAGCTTGTCCACATCAAGATGCTTCTCCTGGAGCCAGTCCCGCCGGAAGCACAAAAAGCCCATGAACTTTTGGGCGCCGTCAAATTCGGCGGCATCGCAGTGGGGAACCTGCACATAGTCCCGCTGAAAGTCGTCCGATTCCGGCAAGGAACCACCCACATCCAGCAATTCCCGGACATCCACCCCCAGAGCGTCCGCTATCGTCTTGAGCGTCACCGATCGGGTATTGTTCGTTCTCCCCGAAAGGAGCTTGGACATGCCCGATTCCTGCATGCCGATCCGGGCCGCCAGCTCTTTCTGCGAAATACCCTGCCGCGTAATGATTTCCTTTATTTTCCCAACCGAATTCATATCCCTCCCCTGTTTTGTCAAATAGAGGATACCGATATCTCTTTCGAAAAGAAAGTCATGGAAAACTTTCAAGAAAAAACATACATAGGCATTCATAAAGTATAACATAATCCTTTGCAATTTTAAAAACGGGCGCAAAAGCGGGAGAACCCGGCATGAGAATTCTGCACACTTCCGACTGGCACATCGGCCGTACCTTGTACGGCAACAAACGCTACGAGGAATTCGCGGCCTTTTTCGACTGGCTCGCGGAAACGATTGACGAAAGAGGCATCGAAGCCCTGCTGGTCGCCGGCGACATCTTCGACACCGGCACGCCAAGCAACCGTGCCCAGGAACTCTACTACCGTTTTCTGGTGCGGGTCGCCGCCTCCAGGTGCCGGCACATTGTCCTCGTCGCGGGCAACCACGATTCCCCCTCCTTTCTGGACGCCCCCCAGGCGCTGCTCAAGGCCATCCGCATTCACGTGGTGGGCAACATGCGAGCCAATCCGGAAGAGGAAGTGCTGGAACTCGACGATGCCCGGGGAAGAACCCGTTTGATAGTCTGTGCCGTACCCTACCTGCGCGATCGGGACATCCGCACAACTGAGGCCGGAGAAAGTTTCGACGAAAAGGAGCATAAACTTCTGGAAGGCATCCGGGCGCACTACGCGGCTGTCGCCCGGGAAGCCCTGCGCGTCCGGGAAAAATTGGGCAGCAATATTCCGATCGCCGCGCTGGGACACCTGTTTGCCGCGGGCGCCCAAACCGTCGAGGGTGACGGCGTGCGTGAACTCTACATCGGATCGCTTGCACATGTGTCCCCCACGATCTTTCCGTCCTGCTTCGACTACCTGGCGCTGGGGCATCTTCACGTGCCGCAAAAGGTGGGCGGCTCCGAAACCATGCGCTACAGCGGTTCGCCGCTGCCGATGGGTTTTGGAGAGGCGCATCAACAGAAGATCGTCTGTCAGGTCGATTTTTGCGATCGTAAGGCAACTGTCACGCCGCTTGCCGTGCCGATGTTCCAAAAACTTGAACGTATCAGCGGGGATCGGGATACGATTGTGAAACGCCTGCGGGAGCTTGAAGCGAAAAATGAACGTGTCTGGCTCGAGATCGTGAGCAC
>JAFPZV010000279.1 GCA_017417085.1 Deltaproteobacteria bacterium
GGGGCGCTGGGAAGCAGGCCTTCCACCGTTTTGCCGAAGCCGGTGCTGCCCGAGGTGGCAAAGAGGACGATGGTTTTGCCGGAGCAGTCGTAGCTTTCCAGGAAGGTGTTGATGATGGTCGGCGCCACGTACCACCAGATGGGGAAGCCCAGGAAGATCATGTCATAGTCTTCGAGGTGGGCGTTCTTGTCCGCGAGCTCCGGCCGGAAGGCCTTGTCGCGCATTTCCACCGAGCTGCGGGACTCGGGATCGTTCCAGTTCAGATCGTCCGCCGTGTAGGGCGTTTTAGGACGAATGGCGTAGAGATCCGCCCCAATGATTAATTCCGCCAGTTGTTTGGCAACCGCAGCGGTGACGCCTGTGGCCGAAAAGTAGGCTACCAGTTTTTTGCTCATGTGTTCTCCTTTGTCTGTTGGTTGAAAGGGGCACCGCTCTTTGGCAAGAAACGGCGCTCTTTAACTATCCATCCGTTTTCCCGGTTTGCCGGAAAAACGTGTTGTTGGTTTGTTGCTCTTTCCGGGATTTTTGGACGCCGCTCATCATATGCCCAGCGGCATTTCACCCGTCTTAGAAAAGGGCACCTTTATGGGCAAGCCGTGAAAATCCACGGTCATTGTGCCTTTCAGCGTATAGCTGGCGGCAGGTTTGCCCTTCAGGCCGAGTTGCAGCGTATGTGTCAGGGCGCCGAGCGCATCCGCTGTCGCACTGCGGATCTCCACCGGCACCTCGACGGAACTGTTGGGCTCCAGCCGGAAGGCGTTTGTGGTCGTGCTTTGGGCGAAGTCCTTGCCATTCAGCGCCAGGTCACAGGTAATGCCCTTGATGTCGAGGCCCGCGTCGTTGGGGTTCATGACCCGCAACGAGACCAGGACCACATTTTCCAGCAGGCTGGCCTTTTTAAGCTGGACATCGGAGACCGATACGCTGGGTTTTTCCGGTAGCTTTTGCAGGGACGAACATCCGGCCAGCGCGAACGCCGTGAGACACAACAGGGCAAGGCATCGTAAGGATACAAGAGTTTTTGAATAGAGCATGGCATTTTCTCCCTTCAAAGATGATATGCGCCTTGAGAAGGCGGGTTTCCATTTTTTGACAAACATCTTAAGTATGTATCCCCATCGCAGGAAACGTCAAGACATCCCGGTTTGCGTTGTAAGGCACTGCCCATCTATGTTTTGTTTGTATGGGAAAAAGGCACTTTCACTGGCCCCCACCAGGGAACATGCACTGTCAAAGTGCCTTCCAACTCGTAGTTGCCCCGCATGCTGAGCCGCAGTGCGCCTGTACCTTGACGTAACATATTGTTTTTTTTTAAGAAACTCGATAAGTAGATTCTGCCTCTGCAACAGGCTCATTTGCCTCCATCGTCAATTGGTGGCTCATTTGGATTTTGAACAATTTGGCCTGTAGGCAAGATTTTCATCCACACCATGCACATAGTAATGTGCGACCGGATTGAGATTTGCTGCCTGAAAAGCCCTTATCATCCTTTCCCTGGTCCAGCTGGGATCGGTACTTTGAAGTGAAGAGAGCTTTGCCTCAAGGTATTTTGTTGTGGAAAAATCACTGCATGGATCGATGCCTTCATTCATACCGTAGAGTGTGTAATGATCCCATGCTGATAACCCATCTTTCTCAAAGCTCTTTTTGATGCTCTCCAACGACCAGTTTCCAGCAGGATCCACTCTTTGCTGTCGGTCAAGTTTGCTCTTGAAATAGTATTCCGCATCAAAACATTTATTCGGACTTACATTTTCATGATTTCCCCAATCCAGAAAATGCCGGTAATAGCCTTCATCACCAGAGTATCCGGCTTTGTTGAATTCCTGAATCATCCTGTCCCAAGTCCAGCCATCGCCAAGCCGATGAAGCTTGTTGGTCATGTACACATTTGGTTCAAACCATTTAGGAATCACGTGAGCGGATACCACGGGTTTAACATTCACCGTTAGTGTGCTTCCCAGATTGTAATGTATAGAATTGCCCTTCATGCTGAGTTGCAGTGGGCCTGTACAGGAAAAGGGCACATCCACAGGCCCCAAATGAGGGACTTTCACCGTCAGTACGCCTTCCAGCGCATAGATGGCAGGTTCGCCTTCTACAATACAGCTCCACAGTATGTGCGCCAGCTCACCGACCGCATCCGCAGTCAAACCGGGGATCCTTACCGGCACCTCGACGGAACTGTTGGGCTCCAGCGTAAAGGCGCTTGTTGTGGCCGCTCCTAGGACGAAGGTTTTGTCTTTCACATTCAGCGACAGACCACAGCTAATGCTCTGAATGTCGCAGCCCACGCCTTTAGGAGAGGTGAACGGCAACAAGATATCGATCATCGTCCCATTAGTCGTTTTGAGCTGAATAGGCAGAGACCCTATCAACTCGTTTGTCGATATGTCGTCGGAGGAAGACCATTTCACTAGCTTGGGATCGGGAACAAAGGGGACCTTCACCTTTAGTGCGCTTTCCAGATCATAATGTATGGTTTTGTCCTGCATGCTGCCTGTACAGGAAAAGGATACCTTCAAGGGTATCTCCGCCGGTAAGCCGTGAAAATTCAATGGTAACGTGCTTTTCAACGTGCCTTCCAACGCGTAAGTGGCAGATTCACCTTCCACAATACAGTTCCACAGCATGCGCGTCAGGTCACTGGCCATATCCGCAGACAATCCGGGAATCCTTACCGGTACCTCAACGGAACTGTTGGACTCCAGTGTAAAGGCGCCTGTGGCCGCCTCGAGGACAAATGTTTCGTCGTTTACGTTTAGTTCCAGATCACAGCTAATGCTCTGAATGTCAAAACTCACGTCGTTGGGGTTCATGACCTGCAACAAAACCACGACCACATACTCTGAGTCGGTCTTCTCGATCTGAATATTGGAGAATGATACTTTGGGTGGTGCTTCCAGGTCGGGCATGAATTCCCCCAGGTTGGGCAGGAACCCGCATCCGGACAACGCAAGCGTCAGGAGACACAACACAACAAGCCATCGTAATGATGCGAGTTTTTGAAATGGCATGGCATTTTCTCCCTTCAAAGGTGTGTGCATTGAAAAGGCGGATTCCCGTTTTTTGACAAGTGCTTCCAGTATGTATCTCCGTCGCAGGGAACGTCAAAACACCCCGGCTGCACGTTGGTAAGGCACTGCCCATCTATGTTTTGTTTGTATGGGAAAATGGCACTTTCACCGGCCCCCACCAGGGAACATGCACTGTCAAAGTGCCTTCCAGCTCGTAACTGCCCCGCATGCTGAGCCGCAGTGCGCCTGTACTGGAAAAGGGTATTTTTATTGTCCCCAAAAGGGGAAGGTTTACCGTCAGTACACCTTCCAACGTGGCAGGCCGGCCTTGCAGTATGCCTATGAGAGCGCTGGCCGCATCCATTTTAGAACTGCGGATCTCCACGGGCACCACTGTGGACTTGTAAGGCTCCAGCCGGAAGCTGTCCACGTTTGCCCGGGCGAGGGATTTGCCGTTCATCGACAGGTCGCCGGTACCGCTCTGAATGTCGAGACCCACGCCGTTGGGGTTCTTGATCAGCAAGGAAACATCAATTGCCAGATTGTCAGTCTTCCTGATCTGGATATCGGCAACCGATACCTCGGGCTGCTTCAGGTTGAACAGGAACCAGCATCCGGCCAACGCGAGCGCCGCAAAGCACGACACAACAAGCCATCCCCATGGGACACGAGTTTTTAAAGGCGGCATATTCTTTTCTCCCCAAATAAAATGCGCAAATGCCCGTCAGCGTTTTATTGCCAAAATTTGACGCTGTCGCTCAGCTTGGCCATCGATATTTCGCCCGTACTGGAAAAGGGAATATTCATCGTAAAACCGTAAACGTTTATCGTAAGAGTACCTTCCAGAGCGTAATGTGTGGTGTTACCCTTTATACTGAGCAGCAGCGTGCGTTTCAGGGCGCTGGCCGTGTCCAGCGTCGAAATGTAGATCTCTACCGGCACCACTACGGAACTGCAAGGTTCCACCCGGGAACTGTTCGCGGTTATACCCCGGGCGAAAGATTTGCCGTTCAACGACAGGCTGCAGGTAATGTTTTTAATGTCAATGGACACGTCGTTGGGGTTCATGACCCGCAACCAAACCACGACGGCATTTTCCAGCAGTCCGACCTGTTTGAGCTGAATATCGGATAGCGAAACGCTGGGCTTTTCCCGTAGCCCATGCAGGGCCAGGCATCCGGACAACGTGAGCGCCGCAAGGCACAACAGGACAAGCCATCGTAATGATACAGAAGTTTTGGGAAATGACATGGCATTTTCTTTCTTCAAAGATATGCGCCTTGAAAAGGCGAATTTTTCGTTTTTGACGGGGCTTTCAGTATGTAGGCTCCGTTGCCGGGAACGTCAAGACATCCCGGTTGCAAGTTCTGCGGCTTTCTTGCTTTTTCCTGTTCAAACAAGTACAAGTCTGAAGAGAAAGATCCTTTTGCGAATCTTTTTTCGCCCCGAAAAAGGGGCAGGAAAAAGAGGCTTTGACTTTGGCGTTTCGTTGGGAAGTTTCTGAAACATTCCTCTACGGTTTTCAGGAACGAGGCATTGCCCGATAAGGAGAAGACCCATGTTGATTGACAACATTGCCGCGACCCTGACCACTTTGCGTGAGCGCAACCCCTTGGTTCACAATATCACCAACTACGTGACGGTTACCGATTGCGCCAACGTCCAGCTGGCCTTGGGAGCCTCTCCCATCATGGCCGACGCGGTGGAGGAAATGGAGGAAATTTCCATAGCCGCTTCCGCACTGGTACTCAATATCGGCACGCTCAACCCCCGCGTCGCCGAGGCGATGCTGTGCGCCGGACGCAGTGCCAACGCGCGCGGTATCCCGGTCATTCTGGATCCGGTAGGAGTGGGGGGCTCAACGTTGCGCAACGAAACGGTGCGCCGGCTGCTTGATGAAGTGCAGCTCGCGGTGCTGCGGGGCAATGCGGCGGAAATTTCCTTCATCGGGCACCGCGTTTCCAGCGTCAAGGGCGTGGACAGCGCCTCGCACAGCACATTGGAGGAGCTTGAGGACATTACCCGCGAGGTGGCGCGCGCCCACAGTTGCGTGGTCGCTCTCACCGGAGCGGTGGATATTGTAACGGACGGCACGCGGCTGGCAACCATCCACAACGGCACGCCGCTGCAGGCCCGCCTGACCGGCATGGGTTGCGCCACCACCGCCCTGGTGGGCGCCTGGGCGGCAGCCACGACAGATATGCTGGTCGCTGCGGCTGGCGGCGTGCTTTCCATGGGCATTGCCGGCGATATTGCCCGGGAACGTGCCGGACATATTGGTTTGGGCAGTTTTCACTCCGCAATTCTGGATGCGCTGGGCAATCTGGATGGAACCACTCTTCAGGAAAGGGCAAAGCTTCATGAAAACTGACATCGACTATTCGCTCTATCTCTGCACCGATCGCTCGCTGATGAGCTGTGCCAGCGTCGAGGAATGCGTGGAACGCGCCATCGCCGGCGGCGTGAGCGTGGTGCAGCTTCGTGAAAAGAACTGCTCCTCACGGGACTTTTACGAAGAAGCGCTGCACCTGCGCGAAATGACCAGGAAACACGGCGTGACCTTTATTGTGAACGACCGTGTGGATATCGCGCTGGCCGTGAAGGCGGACGGCGTCCATGTTGGACAGAGCGATCTGCCCTGCGCGGTGGTGCGCCAAATGGTCGGCCCCGACATGATTATCGGCGTTTCCGCCAAAACCGTGGCGATGGCGCGGGAGGCCGAACAAGCCGGGGCGAACTACCTGGGCGTGGGCGCCATCTATCCCACCGCCACCAAGAAGGACACCTCGGTCATCACGCTGGAAACATTGGAGGCGATCCGGGCGGCGGTTTCCATCCCGATTGTGGCGATAGGCGGCATCAAGCGTGACAATCTTGCGCCGCTCAAGGGCAAGGCCGACGGTATCGTCGTTGTGAGCGCGATAGTCGCGCAGCCGGATATTGAAGCGGCGGCACGGGAACTGCGTACCCTCTGGACTACCCCATAAAACTTGAGGCATTTTTCCTGTCAATCAACCAGAATAACCGGAGAAAGGAGAAAGAACATGTCATCTGCACGTTTTCATCGCATCCTGCCACTCCTCGTGCTGGCACTCTGGCTGCCCTCGGCAGCCTGGGCCGCCTTCACCTATGAAACCGTGGTGGAGGAGGCGAAAGCGGTCGCGGCCAAGGACTATGTCGATCGCAGCGGCGAAATTCCCGAAAGGCTTTTGAACATCAACTACGATCAGTGGCGTGACATCCGCTTTATCCCTGCCAAGGCGCTGTGGCGTGACGAGGGGCTGCCTTTCTCGCTGCAGTTTTTCCATCCCGGGCTCTACTACAAGAACTCCGTCGAGATCAACATCATCGACAATCTGGGTGAAGCGCACCAGTTTCCTTTTTCGCGCGAGCTGTTCGACTACAAGAGCGACAAGGTCAAGGCGATGGTGCCCGGCGATCTCGGATTTGCCGGATTCAGGGTCCACTATCCCATCAACAAGCCCGAATACCAGGATGAAGTGGCGGTCTTCGTGGGCGCCAGCTACTTCCGCGCGGTTTGCCAGGACATTAACTACGGCCTGTCGGCACGCGGCATTGCCGTTGATACCTGGCTGCCGAGTGGCGAGGAATTCCCGGATTTCCGCAAGTTCTGGATCGTCAAGCCGGCTCCCGACGCCAAGGTGCTGACCGTCTATGCCCTGCTGGACGGTCCCAGCCTGACAGGCGCCTATGAATTCGTCATTTACCCGGGCAAGCAGACCGTTATGGAAGTAAAGAGCACGCTGTTCCCGCGCCGGGTTATCCAGCAGCTGGGTGTGGCACCCATGACCAGCATGTTCTTCTACGGTGAAAACACCTCCAAGCGTAAAGGCGACGATTTCCGGCCGGAAGTCCACGATTCCGACGGCCTGATGATGGAAACCGGCTACGGCGAATGGCTGTGGCGGCCGCTGGTCAATCCGTCCTCTCTGGTGGTGACCTCGTTCGGCGATACCAATCCTCGTGGTTTCGGGCTTATGAAACGCGATCAAAACTACGATCACTATCTTGACATGGAGAGCAACTACGAAAACCGCCCCAGCCTCTGGATTGAGCCGAGCAACCAGTGGGGCAAGGGCCGGCTTATGCTCTTCATGATCCCCAGCGACGAGGAGATCAACGACAACATCGTGGCCTTCTGGACGCCGGAAACACCGCCGGCAGTTGGCGAACCCCTGCGCTTTGACTACCGCATGATCTGGCACTACTTCTCCGACGGCAAGCGTCCGCCCGCAGGATGGGTGACCGCCACCTACACCGCCGCCGGAAAGGGCGAGGATCGCAAGAAGTTCGTGGTGGAATTCTCGGGAGAGGCTTTGGCCGCCATGCCGGAAGACGAGCCCCTGCATGCGGTAGTGGACGTCAGCCCCAACGCGAAGGTGACGGAACACCAGCTTCACAAGAACCTGCGCAACAACCAGTGGCGGCTGGTCTTTGAAATCGACCAGAGCCATGTTCCGGCCGATCAGCGCAAGAACGCGGTGGAGCTGCGGGCCTTCCTGAAACGCGGCGAAGACGTGCTGACCGAAACCTGGAGCTATGTCTATCAGCCATAACTTCTCAACTTTTGCCATATTTTACCGGGGCGGCGCTGATGGAAACATCGTGTCCGCCCCGCGTTCGTTGTTTCAGTTGTTTGCAGTGTCCCCTGTGCCGATTATTTCAATGCCCAATATGGGGAGAAGATATGTCCAAAGTTCCTGTTCTTGACAGTACGCTGCGCGAGGCTCTGCCATGATCATTTCCCAACTTCTTTTGAAAAACTGGAAAAATTTTCATGAGATAGATGTTCCTCTGGAATCCCGTGTTTTTCTGATTGGTCCGAACGCTTCGGGAAAGTCGAATTTTTTGGATGCATTGCGCTTTCTGCGGGATGTGGCGGAAGACGGCTTGGACAAGGCGGTCGCCCAGCGCGGTGGTTTGAGCGCTTTGCGTTGCCTGTCTGCCCGGAGGGATTCCGATGTGGCCTTGGCCGTCAGCCTGGACAGGGGCGCATGGTTTTATCGCCTGAAACTGAAAGGGAAAGTGCAGGCCGGCCGTCAGATTCCTCTTGTTGCAGAAGAGTTTGTGCAGGAGGGTGAGCGGATTTTGCTGAACCGTCCGGATGCCGAGGATGAGAGAGATGAACAGCGTTTAACGCAAACCGCGCTGGAACAAGTCAATGCCAACAAGGAATTTAGGCCTGTTGCCGATTTTCTGCGCAGCATCGTCTATCGTCATATCGTGCCGCAGGCAGTGCGCGATCCCCGTGCTTTTTCTTCTGCGCCAGTGGAAAGAGATCCTTTTGGCCGGGATTTTGTGCTGCAACTCTGGAATACGCCTAAAAACACTCGGGATGCACGTCTACGGAGAATGAATGAGGCTCTAAAAGCCGTGGTGCCGCAATTGACGGATCTGTCGGCGATTATGGATGAAAAGACCGGAGAGGCACATTTGCAGGCAAAGTACAGTCATTGGAGGCCCCAAGGCGCTTTTCAGGATCAGTCACAATTCTCCGACGGCACTTTGCGCCTATTGGCATTGTTCTGGACGCTTCTGGAAAAAGGCGGTCCTTTATTGCTGGAAGAGCCCGAGCTTTCCCTGCATGAGTCTATCGTCAGACAACTCCCTGGAATTTTTGCCCGTCTTGCCCAAGGTAGTCGAAACCGGCGGCAAATTATTCTTTCGACCCACTCGGAAGCCTTGCTTGCGGATGTAGGCATTCAGCCTGAAGAGGTATTGAGGCTGGTTCCCGGCGATGATGGTACGCAAGTAGTTTTGCCCGGCAAAGATGAAATCGCGCTTTTTCAAAAAGGATTGACTGCGGCGGATGTCTGTTTGCCCAAAACCAATACCCACACACAATTTGAGATGTCTTTCCCATCATGAACATTCATCTGATTGTTGCGGGACAGTTGGAATTGCCGGTGGGGCGGAAGTTGATTGGTCATTGTGGGCACAGTGCCGGGATGGAGTATCCTTTGCGAGGATGCGGCAATATCAGACGCAAAGCATACAAGTATGCGCCGCTTGTCATGGGTGGGGATGGCGTGCTGGTGCTGACCGATTTTATGGATTCCGGGTGTGCTTGCGTGCCTCAGGCATTGATTGAATACCGGGCAGAAAGTGTAAGGCATCGTGCCTTTCTATATCGTTTTGCGGTGCCGGAGCTGGAAAGCTGGCTATTGGCGGATGCGGCGGGGCTTTCGAATTTTCTGCGTATTGCCCGGAGCAAAATTCCTGATAAACCGGAAGAATTGTCTGACCCTAAAAGAACGTTGGTGAATTTGGCCCGATCGTCGAAAAAACGTGCTGTCCGGGAAGCGCTTGTTCCTCCGGAAGGAAGCAGTGGTGCGGTTGGGCGTCTGTATGTTCCAATGTTGAGCGAATTTGTTGAAAGTTTCTGGAATATCGATGCGGCAGTGCAGAAGGCACCCAGTTTGGCGCGTTGCGTCAGCAGGCTGCGCGAATTGCAATGAATCGCTATCGGTTTGTCTTCTCAAGCGACGCCATTTTGTATTATCTGACAATGAAACGCCGCCTTCTGCACTGCAAAAGGCGGCGTTTTTTTGTACCGCTTATTGCGGAATCGTGGCGAATCCCTGTTCGAGATCCTCGTCGTTTGGTACGTAGTCCGTCATTTCGCCGTCGTTGTACTTCTGGTAGGCGAACAGGTCAAAGTAGCCCGTGCCGGTGAGGCCGAAGATAATCGTTTTGGCTTCGCCGGTTTCCTTGCATTTCAGGGCTTCGTCAATCGCGCCCTTGATCGCGTGCGAAGATTCCGGAGCGGGAAGCGTACCCTCAGCGCGCGCAAAGAGCGTCGCCGCCTCAAAAACCTCGGTCTGCTCGTAGCTTTTTGCCTCCATGAAACCATCCGCGTAGAGCTGCGAGAGTGTCGGGCTCATGCCGTGGTAGCGCAGGCCGCCGGCGTGGTTGGGGGAGGGGATGAAGTTGTGCCCCAGCGTGTACATTTTCGCCATTGGGCAGACCTGGCCCGTGTCCGCGAAGTCATAGGCATATCTGCCGCGCGTCAGGGACGGACAGCTTGCCGGCTCGATCGCGATGAAGCGGTAATCCGCCTCGCCACGCAGTTTTTCGCCCATAAACGGCGCTATCAGCCCGCCAAGGTTGGAACCGCCGCCGGCACAGCCGATGATGATGTCGGGTTTGATGCCGTATTTTTTACAGGCGGTGTAGGTCTCGAGGCCGATCACCGACTGGTGCAGCAGGACCTGATTCAGCACGCTGCCCAGCACATAACGGTAACCCTCCTTCGAGACCGCTGCCTCGACCGCCTCGGAAATCGCGCAGCCCAGTGATCCGCCTGTGCCGGGATGCTCCGCGTTGATCTTTCTGCCGACGTTTGTGTCCATGGAAGGAGATGGCGTCACGGTCGCGCCGTAGGTGCGCATAACCTCGCGGCGGAAGGGCTTTTGCTCGTAGCTCACCTTGACCATGTAGACGAGGCAATCAAGGTTGAAAAAGGCGCAGGCCATCGAAAGCGCCGTTCCCCACTGTCCGGCGCCGGTCTCTGTCGTCACGCCTTTCA
>JAFPZV010000280.1 GCA_017417085.1 Deltaproteobacteria bacterium
AACATTATCGCGCTTCGTACTGACGCGGATCCTCAAACACGAAGGAATATCCTATGAAAACACGCAAACTGAAGAACCTGGCGGTTTCTGAAATTGGCATGGGCTGCATGGCCTTTTCCCACGGCTATGGCAAAATCCCCGACGAGGCGTACAGCGTTGAGGCGATCCGCATGGCCTTCGACCATGGCTGCACCTTTTTCGACACGGCAGAAGTCTACGGCCCGGAACTGAAGCCCGAACATCGGGGGCACAATGAAAGAATCGTGGGCCGCGCCCTGGAAGGGATGCGGGACAGGGCCATAATCGCGACCAAGCTCTTCGTGGAAACAGGCGAGCCCCAAAGAGATGGTTCCCTCGCCAAAACCCTGAAACGTCATCTTGCCGCGTCGTTGCGCAACCTGCGCACCGATTGGGTGGACCTGTACTACCTGCACCGGATCAACCCGGACATTCCGGTGGAAGAGGTGG
Source organism: Deltaproteobacteria bacterium (assembly GCA_017417085.1). The sequence continues at coordinate 469 of JAFPZV010000280.1, forward strand.
CGGATGCGATGGGCGGACTGATTCGGGAAGGCCTGGTGAAAGGCTGGGGGCTGTCGATGGTCAATGTGGAGCTGATGGAACGGGCGCAGGCCGTCACACCGCTTGCCGCGGTGCAGAACATCTACTCCATGATGGAGCGGGACTACGAACAGACGGTAATTCCGTACTGCGAGCGGCATGACGTGGGCTTTGTAGCCTATTCCCCCATTGCTTCCGGTTTTTTGTCCGGCAGGATCGGGACGGACACGGCCTTTGAAAAGGTGGATGACGTGCGAAATTGGGTGCCCCAGCTGAGCAGGGAGAACATCGCCGCCAACCGGCCGCTCCTGGACTTGTTGACGGAAATCGCGGGGGACAAGGGCTGCACCACGGCGCAGCTTTCCCTGGCCTGGATGCTGCGCAAGTCGCCCTGCGTTGTGCCAATTCCCGGTTCCAAAAACAAGGAACGCATCCTTGAAAATCTGGGCGCCGCGAAGGTGATCTTGAGTGATGACGAGTTCCGCTCCCTGGAAGAACGGCTCGGTCACATCACCATCCACGGCTCACGCCGGGCCATGGGCAGGCCGGGGGAATTTTTCTGATTTTTTCAGATGGGTTGCAGCCCTGTATTGGACCGGTATTTCCAGTCATACGCAGCAACACGCTACAAGGAGCAAAACCATGAAAGACGTTTTGATTCTCACCGGCGCAGGCCAGATCGGCCTGGCCATCGCCCGCAGGATGGGCTCGGGCAAGAAGATCGTGGTCGGCGACAACAAACCGGACAACGCCGGAACCGCCTGCAAGATTTTGAACGAGGCGGGCTTTGATGCGACGCCCGTGGAGATGGATCTGGCCTCCCGCGGCTCCATTCTCCATCTGATCGCCCAAGCGCAAGAATTCGGCGACATCGCCATGCTGGTCAACGCGGCAGGCGTCTCGCCCAGCCAGGCGCCCATAGAGGTTATCCTCAAGGTTGACCTGTACGGCACGGCGGTTTTGCTGGAGGAAGTGGGCAAGGTCATCAAGCCCGGCGGCGCCGGATTGACCGTGTCCAGCCAGTCCGGCTACCGGATGCCCGCCCTGGGGGCGGAAATTGACGAACAACTGGCGACCACGCCCACGGAGGAACTGCTGCAGCTGCCCGTATTGCAGCCGGAAAACATCAGGGACACCCTGCACGCCTACCAGCTCGCCAAGCGCTGCAACGGAAAACGGGTCATGGCCGAGGCGGTGAAGTGGGGCGCGCGGGGAGCGCGCATCAACGCCATTTCTCCGGGCATCGTGGTAACACCGCTGGCGATCGACGAATTCAATGGCCCGCGTGGAGATTTCTACAAAAACATGTTCGCCAAATGCCCGGCGGGGCGCCCGGCTACGGCAGACGAAATCGCGCATCTTGCGGAAATCATGCTGGGTGAACGCGGAGCTTTCATCACCGGCTCGGATTTCCTGATTGACGGCGGGGCCACCGCCGCCTTCTTCTACGGGCCGCTGCGGCCGAAAGCCTGACACACAGCGAAAGGAGAACCCTCATGCAACTCAACCCCACTCTTCTGCTCTGCACCCTCGCCGCTCTCGCCGCCCCGGCCGCCTTCGCCGCCGAGGAGGGCAGAACGCTCGTGGTCTTCTTCTCCCACACGGGAGAAAACTACAACGTGGGCGTCATCACCGAGGGCAACACTGCCGTCATTGCGAAGATGATCGCCGCCAAAACCGGGGCGGACAGCTTCGAGATCAAGCCGGTCCGGCCCTATCCCAAAAAGTACAAGGAATGCACGGGCCTGGCCAAAAAGGAGCGGAATGAACACGCGCGACCCGAATACGAGAGCAGCGTGGCGAATCTGGCGCAGTATGACCGGGTCTTCATCGGCGCGCCGGTCTGGTGGGGCGACTGGCCCATGATCATCTATACTTTTCTGGAAAAGAATGACCTTTCCGGCAAGACGCTGATTCCCTTCTGCACCCACGAGGGCAGCGGGCTTTCCGGCTTCGGAGCAAAGCTTTCCGTAGCCGTGCCGGGAGCGAAGGTGCTGGAGGGCTTGGCTGTGACCGGTCACACCGCACAGCGTGACCGCAAGGCGGCGGAAAAAGCGGTGGATGCCTGGCTGCGCAAGCTGAGCCTGTAACGTGGCCTGAACGGTGCGTCCTGAAGGTAGTCAACGGCGCATTCTATGAGAAATCGTAAAAAACGTGAAAAGCCCCGGGCGCTTTGCTCTCCGGGGCTTTATTGTCAGTAATGGCTGATATCCTCGAAGTTTCCGTCCTTGAAGAGCCATTCGTAATACAAACCGTGCAGATTCCGGTTCACCCGGATCGTGCTGGCTTTAACTTCGATATCCGTCTCCCTGCCAGATGCTCCGGCAAGGGTTCGCCGAGCTTGTGACAAAGAATTTTTCTCAGAATTTCCGCATAAATGGAGTAAAATAATAAAGTACTTTTGTCTTCCTGCAAGCTGGAGCAATCTTACCCATGACACGCGAAGAACTCATAAAAAAGCACGGAAACCTCTTCTGGTTCACGCCGGAAGACCAAAAGCGGAACATCGGCGACGCCCTGCTGGTGGAGACTATCCTCAACGAGGGCACGCTCAACGACTACCGCGAACTGGTGGACACGCTCGGAGGCAAGCGGGTGGCCGAGATTTTCTTTGCGGCGACAGGACGGCAAAAGGCAAATTATTACCCGGAGATTTATCACTTCTTTTCCTTGATTCTGAAAAAATATGCACAGGGAAATCCTTGACGCTCAACAGACGGCCCTGCTGCCGACGATGGCGCTTTTCAAGCTCGAGTATTACCTTGTCGGCGGCACTGCCATCGCACTGGATGCCACTGAACAGGTGGACTACATGATTCCCCATCCCCCTACCGACGAGACTATCCGGCAGACGCTGACCGAATTTGCCGTACAGGGGCTGTAACGCCGGAAAAAACACAGATGCGAAAAAAATGTAAAAGCACCGGGCTTTTTGTTCGCCGGGGGCTTCCGGAGCAGCCGTGCGGGGAAATCAATCATGGGCGACCCCGCAGGGTCGCCCCTACGAGATTATGGCAGGTGGCGGGAATGCCCCTGATGACAGCACAGTATTTCACGCCTCCACTATCCGCCACTCGTCAATCTGTTTGCTCTTCGTACTGAAGTTCACACCCAGCATGAAGAGCTTGCGCGGATCGGCCGCATAGGGCACAGCATAGCCCTTTTCCTCAATCTGCCGCAAGGCAGCTTCGGCGGACTGATCCACCTTCAGCTCCAGCACATAGATGAAGTCCTTTGCCTTTATCACCACATCCGAGCGCCCGCCTGCCACCGGATGCTCCACCTCGCAGTAAAAGCCCACCAGCCGGAAAATGATGAACACAAGATTGCGGAAATAGGCCTCCACCGGACTGTGCTCATATGGAATATCCGCCAGCAGAGCCTGAAGTTCACCCATGAAGGCTTCTG
>JAFPZV010000281.1 GCA_017417085.1 Deltaproteobacteria bacterium
ACGAACCAACCACCGCGCTGGATGTGACCATACAGGCCCAGATTCTCGATCTGCTGAAACAGCTCAAAGAGCAACGCCGGATGGCCATCCTGCTGATCAGCCATGATCTGGGTGTTGTGGCCCAGTCGGCCGATCGGGTGGCGATCATGCGCGAGGGGATCATTGTGGAACAAGCGCCAGCAACGGAACTCTACCGGAATCCCCTGCATCCCTATACGCAAGGTCTCCTCAACTGCATACCCCAGCTGGGCGAACGCCACATTCCGCTGCGTCTCATGCCGGAAACGCCCCTGCCGGAAATATTCGGAGAACGCAACGGCACGGCACCTCCCCTGGTCAATACGGGCGAAAAGCACTGGGTCCGGCGCTGGGAGCAAACATCGCCTCCAGTGCCGGACTGATTGAGGACGGCTTTACTGGCTATCGCCAAAAAAGATGAAACGGAAATTGTCGGCGGTAACGCGCTCGCCGCGCCGCGTACGCAGAATCTCCTCGTGAGCGGTAAACTGGGTGGCCACTTCCTGATGGATATCGGCCAGGGTGGTAACATCCCTTTTGCGCACTATCTCCTCCAAAAGCACATCCATCACCCGGTCCAGATAACTGTGTAAAGTTTCAACCAGCTTGTTTATGGAAAGCACTTCTTTTCCAGAATCGCGCAAGGTGATCACGGCGCGCATGATGCGGCGCGCCTGCCAGGCCGTGGAAACAGCATAGGCGCGCAGGGTTTCCGCATAGGCTGCCGCCGAATGGAACTGCGCATGCAGATCGTCCAGCCGCCAGATCAGGAGCGCATGCTCACCCAGCGCCTTCCGCAAAGCCTCCCGCTGCCCGCTTCGGCTTTCGTCCGCGACCAGCAGAAGAATCTTTTCAATGATATTGTTCCCCGGCGTACTGGTCTCCACTATCTTCATGGCGTCCTGCGCCTCCGAATTGCGGATCGATTTGACCAGATCGGCGGCCACCTTGGCGGCATAGCCACGAGTCGCATAGTGCACCAGATTGCGTACGATCCGGGCACTGTCATCGGTTTTGCGGCGTGGTGCCGGGAAAAGCGCCTCAATGCCGGACCACAGTTCCAAAAGCTGGCTTTCAACGGCGGTAGCGCTCAACGCGGTATTGTGCCGCTGGAAGGAACGCAACAGACGCTGGATGGAGTCGTCGTCCAGCTTGTCGCTAAACACCGTGACGATGGTGTTGTTGAGCAGGCGGGACAACTGGCCGGCACTGTGATCCGGACGTTTCAGAATCGCCGCCACCGGCTTGCCGTAGATTCCTGAAGTCGACTTTTCCAGATCATACACCAGCGCCGCACGGCTCCATTCCAGTTCCGTGCGGTGCACATGAAACCGGGTAAATTTTTCCAGCGACAGCAGCTTTTGTTCAGCAATCTGCCGGGCGCTGAAACCGTCGAAGGCTTCAATATCCACAAAGGTAAGATAGCCGGAGAGCCGGAAATTCTTGTCGAGAAAAATGCTGATATTCTTGTCCTCCGCAAATGTTGCCGCATCCGGGCAGCTGGTATCCGCCGAGATGTTCATATGGACCGGGAATTTGTTCAGATATTTGAAATCCTTCCCGGTACGGAACACCACCGACCAGAATTTGGGAATGGAGGAAAAACGGCGGAGAAACTCGTCCAGATCCGCATAACTGGTTATGGAACGTCCCTGGGGATCGAAGAAAAAGCTTTTGTTTTCAAAGAAGATATGCTCCGGCGAATAGCCAATATCTATCAGCTCCGTCAGAAAAACCTTGGTCAGCCTCACAATCGCCGGTCGGTCACCCTTCGTTATTTTTTCCCGTAAAAGATCACCAACCCGCTCTATGTAGTGCATCTCCAAAAAGTTCTGAAGCTGCTGCAGCAGCGGCGTCAGCGTGTTCCAGTCGGAAATGCCGGAGAGCCGCACCACCAGATCCTCCCGCAAAGCCGGCGCTACCTCCTCAACAATCGGATCCTTCTGAATCTCCTGAATCAGCTCCTCCAGCACCGGCCGGAAGTCCGTCTCGTCGAAACCGGAAACGTCCGCCTCTCCCAAAATCTGCAGCAGTTCACGGCAAAGAACCTTGGCATCGCAGACCGGCACCTTGTAGATGTCGATGGAATAGTTGAAAAGCAGCTCTTCAATGAGCTGCGCAAAAAACAGGATATTGCGGGTTTCGTCGTTGAGAATCCAACGGGACAGATTGGGCGGCAGCATGAAAACTCCTTTGATTGACACAGAATAAAAAACGGCAGTCGAATACCTTCAGGTTTTGAATCTCTCTTTAAGCTTTTTGTCCGTCATGTTCCAGCCAGCTACGGATAGCGGCCTCCTGCTGCGGCCAGCCGGCAGCCAGGCGCTCGCGCAAAAAGCCGGTCAGCACACTGTCGAACATCTGAATGCCGGTTTCCAGAAGACTCATCCGTTCAAAGAAAACTGCCTCCCGTTCCATGGCGGCATCTACCAGATCGTCTTTTTCGATTTTCACCTTCGGAGTTCTGAAAGAGGCAAAATGGAACTTTTCCCCTTTCAGGTTCATTTTCCAAAGGTTTTCCTCCTGTTCCAAATAGAGCGTCGCATCCAGAATACTCTTGCCGCTCAGGAGCGCGGCGCGCACTTCCTGAAAATGATCCTGCGGGCCGCTGACGGCAACCTTCTGCACCCCTTCGGGATTGTCGCCGCCAGCCAATGTCAGATGTTCGTCAAGATAGGCAACGAAGCACTCCCCGTTGGCCAGCGGGCCGGGCCGGCAGACCGCATACTCTGAAGTGTCGGTCATGGTATGATAGATCAGCCAAAGAAAGAAATCGCAGCCCAGCCAGCGGTTGGCCGCGCACAGCTCCTGCACATCGTCGCTTGTCGCCTGGTTGGCGGCGACAAGCGCCTCTTTCAGCTCATTGTCCACCACGCTCAGGGCGCGAGCATAGGGCGGCACCGGAACCAGCCGCAAGCCCTCGAAGGTTTTGTTGAACAGTTCCATCAAAATATCGATGATGGATGAGCCGAGACCGGCAAAACTTACCGTATCCTGTTCGGTATTCCAGACCAGATCGACCAGCAATGGCGAAGGCAGGGTGCGCTGCAGCAGATCGAGCCGAACACTTTCACGCATCTCCTCGCGCTGGCGGCGCGGCACCCGCCGGAACTGCGGATTGGCCGCCAGAAAATCGGCCTCGGCGCGCTGCTGATGCTGCCTGACCAGGGTCGCCGGCAGATGACGCGCATCACGGCGCAGGGTAAAGGCAAAGTAGTGCTCATGCTGGAAAACATGTGGCCCGGCAAAGCCGCTTTCGTCCGGATTGCCGAACTCCACCCATCCCACCGCCGATTCCTCGCGGCTCTCCTCAATGGAGCAAAATCCATGTTCCGCCAGCCGTTCGGCCACCCATGCGGCCAGATCGTCCGCAGGCCGCTCGCCTACCACATGAAACTGACAGATGCTGCACGTTGTGCTGAGTAAACCCATAAAACATCTCCCGCTGGTGCGGAAAAATGCCGGGAATGGCTTCTCTTCCGCCCATCATGAAAAATGGTCTAAGATTTTTTGTCGTGAAGATCTCCGTCCCCAGCCGCAGCGTGCGCCTGCTCCCTCCAGAGCCTGAAGGAAAGCAGGGCCACACCGATGCAGATGGCGGAATCGGCGATATTGAAGGCAGGCCAATGATGGCCTTTCCAGTAGACATCAATAAAGTCGATAACTTCTCCCAAACGGATCCGATCGATCAGGTTGCCGGCCGCTCCCCCTAAAATAAGCGCAAGGGGCAGACGCATTGAGGGACTGTCCGCGGAATGCCGCCTTAAATACCAGAGAATCACCAGGCAGGCCAGCGTCGAAACAACGATGAAGAAGGGCTTGCGAATGGAGCTGTTGGCCAAAATGCTGAACGCGGCCCCCTGGTTTCGCACCGAGACGATGGCCAGCAGATTGGGGATGACCGATACCGCCTCAAACAGTTCAAAGCGGGTTTCGATGTACCACTTGGTGATCTGATCGATCACGATGACCGGCAGCGTAAGCCCTAGCACCATTCGCCACATGACGTTCCCCAAAGCCCTTCTTCACAAAAAAGACGAATCCCCGCAAAGGCGCATGAAGCGCCCTTTGCTCCTCAAGGACGTATCCGTTTTCAAAGATCCTTCATATTCTCCAAAATGCCCGCACAACGTTCGCAGACATCCGGATACCGCGTGTTTTCTCCCACGGTCTCGGAGTAGTTCCAGCAGCGCTCGCACTTGGCGCCCAGGGCCTTCGCCACCCGGATCTTCAGGCCCGGCACCGTCTCGGCGGCAAGCCCATCTTCCACGGATGGCACCAGCTCCACCTGCGAGACAATACACAACGCCGGCAGTTCCGCCTTGTAAGCCAGGAGCAGTTCCCGCCACTCGCCCTCCGGGACCTCCAGCTCCACCCGGGCATCCAGCGAATGACCGATCAGCTTGGCGTTGCGGGCCTGTTCCAGCGCCTTGGCGATCTCCTCGCGCACCGCAAGCAGGCGCGCATAACGTACTTCCAGTTCCTCATCAATACGTGCGGGATCCTCTTTGGGAAATTCGGCCAAATGAACGCTTTCCTCATGCCGTCCCGGCATGCACTGCCAGATCTCGTCGGCGGTAAAGCTCAAAACCGGCGCGATCAGACGCGTCAGCGCATTGAGGATCAGATACATCGCCGTCTGGCCGCTGCGCCGTTCGAAACTTTCGGGGCCGTAGATGTAGAGCCGGTCCTTCAATACATCGAGATAGAAGGCGCTCATGTCCACGATGCAGAAGTTGTGCACCGCATGATAGAGAAGATGGAATTCGTAATCGTCGTAGGCCTTGCGCAGACGAGCCGTCAGCTTTTCCAGGCGGGAAAGGGCCCAGCGGTCGATCTCCATGAGTTTTCCCAGCTCAATGCTGTCTCGCTCGGGATCAAAACCCGCAAGGTTGCCCAGCATGAAGCGGGCGGTGTTGCGGATGCGACGATAGGCGTCGGAAAGGCGCTGGAGAATCTCCTGACTCAGACGGATATCGTCGCGGTAATCCTGGGCCGCCACCCAGAGACGCAGAATCTCCGCGCCAAATTTCTTGATAATTTCATCGGGCTTGATGACGTTGCCCACCGACTTGGACATCTTGCGGCCGGCGCCATCCACCACGAAACCATGCGTCAGCACCGCATGGTAGGGGGGAATGCCACGGGTGCCCATGCTGGCCAGCAGGCTGGAATGGAACCAGCCACGATGCTGATCGCTGCCCTCCAGATAAAGATCTGCAGGCGCGTGCAGATAGTCGCGGTTTTCCAGCACCGCGGCCCAGGAAACACCGGAGTCGAACCACACGTCAAGAATGTCGTGCTCCCGGGTGAAATGATCGTGCCCACAGGCGCGGCAGCGCGTTCCCTCGGGCAGGAAGAACGCGGCGTCATGCTCGAACCAGATATCGCTGCCCTGTTCTTCGAACATGTCGGCAATATGTTCCATGATCGCGCCGTCGGCCAGCGCCTCACCGCACTTTTCGCAGTAGAAGACGGTGATCGGCACACCCCACTTGCGCTGACGGCTGATGCACCAATCGGGACGGTTTTCAATCATGCCGTAGATGCGGTTGCGCCCCCAGGAAGGCGTCCAGACCACATGGTTGATGGCATCCAGCGACTTGGCGCGCAGGTCGCCCTCTTCCATGGAGATAAACCACTGCGCGGTGGCGCGGAAGATGACCGGTTTTTTGCAGCGCCAACAGTGCGGGTAGCTGTGCGTGATTTTGGCCTCTTTCAACAGCGTGCCGAATTCCATCATCTTGTCGCAAACCGCGCGGTTGGCGGTGTGGATATCCATACCCGGGAAGAATTCGACATCATCGCGGTAGCGGCCATAGTCATCGACAGGATTATACACATCCAGCCCATAGCGCAGACCTACCTGATAGTCGTCCGCTCCGTGACCGGGAGCGGTATGAACGCAGCCGGTACCAGCATCCAGTGTAACATGCTGCCCCAGGATGATGAGAGAAGGCCGTTTGTACAACGGATGCCGGCACTTTTTCCGCTCCAGCAGCCGGGAGGAAAAGACCTTCAGCACCTGCGGATCCTGCCAGTTCAGTTCACGGGCAACCGCGTCTTTCAGACCCTCGGCGACGATGAACACCTCGTCTCCCACCTTGACCGCCACGTATGGCAAATCGGGATTGAGGCAAACCGCCAGATTGGCAGGAATGGTCCACGGGGTGGTCGTCCAGATGATGAGCGAAAGTTTTTCGCCCTTCAAAGCCTCAAGCTCGCCGGGGAGCTCATCATCGTAGGGGAACTTCACGAAGATGGAAGAGGATGTATGATCGGCATACTCCACTTCGGCTTCGGCCAGCGCGGTTACGCAGGAGCAGCACCAGTGCACCGGCTTTTTCCCCTTGTAGAGGTTGCCGCGCGCGGCAAAGTGCGCCAGCTCGCGCGCAATGGTCGCCTCATAGTGGGGAGTCATGGTCAGATAGGGCTTGTCCCACTCGCCCAAAACGCCCAAACGTTCAAATTCGGCACTCTGAATCTCCTGCCATTCCTTGGCGTAGGCGCGGCAGGCACGGCGGATATCAACGGTGGAGCAGTCCTTCTTCTTGGAACCCAGCTTCTTGTCCACCATCAGCTCAATGGGCAGGCCATGGCAGTCCCAGCCCGGGACATAGGGCGCGAAACAACCTTCCATCCGCTTGCTTTTAATGATGATATCCTTCAGGATCTTGTTGAGGGCATGGCCGATGTGGGTGTTGCCGTTGGCGTAGGGCGGGCCGTCGTGCAACACAAAGGACGGCTGGCCAGGACGCGCGGTGGACATTTTCAGGTAAAGATCCATTTCCTGCCAGTGCTTGAGCATTTCCTGCTCCCGCTGCGGGAG
>JAFPZV010000282.1 GCA_017417085.1 Deltaproteobacteria bacterium
AGCATGACTGTTGGCGTAAAGTTCGCAATGCGCCAAAGAGAGTCTTGTGCTCAACAACTGAAAAGTGCCTGTAAAGAGGAGAAATGGAAAGAATAAACGAATGGCGGCAACGCTTTATTGAATATCTGCGTGTGGAGCGCAACATGTCTCTGCATACGCTTCGGGCCTACAATCAGGATCTGCGCGGATTCGAGCAGTTCCTTTCAACACAGGCTCTCTCTCCGGAAATCGAAGAAATAGATGCGCCCATGCTCAGAAACTATCTGGCCTGGCTCCATAAAGCTTCCGCCCGGCGTACCACCATTCACCGCAAGCTTTCGGCTCTGCGCGGCTTTTTCCGTTTTTTGGTTCGTCAACAGGTCGTCAAAAGCAATCCGGCGGAGATGATTTTCGCTCCCCGCCTGGAGCGGCGTCTGCCCAAGGTGCTTACAGTGGATGAAGTGTTTCAGCTGCTGGATGCTATCGAATGGGGGGATAGCCTGGCCGATCTGCGGGATCGTGCTGCGTTTGAACTGCTCTATGCATGCGGACTGCGGGTGGAGGAGCTGGTCCATCTGGATGTGCCGGATGTGAGTTTCCCGCAGAAACTGGTGCGGGTTTTCGGCAAGGGGCGAAAGGAACGGCTTGTGCCGGTGGGAAGCCGGGCGCTGACAGCCCTGCGCGCCTATCTTGACCGGGCAGCGATCAGCAGCGGCGCACTCTTTCCCGGCCGCGGCAGCGCCCGCATGAATCCCCGCACGGTGGAGCGCCGTCTGGAACGCCGGATGCTGCAGGCCGGCATCACCAAGCACGCCTCACCGCACACGCTGCGCCACTCCTTCGCCACCCATCTGCTGGATGGGGGCGCCGATCTGCGCGCGATTCAGGAACTGCTGGGGCACGCCTCTCTGGCCGCCACCCAGCGCTATACGCAGGTCAGCCTGCAAAAGCTGATGGAAGTATACGACAGCGCCCATCCCCGCAGCAAAAAGAAGCAGGAATAAGCATCATCACGCACTTTGCGCAGCACTCTTCCGATTGATCAAAAACTGCTGCAAAATCGTCAGCAGGTTGTTGACCAGCCAGTAGATGACCAGGCCCGACGGGAAGTTGAGGAACATGAAGGTGAATATCAGCGGCATATAGAGCAGCAACTTGGCCTGGGGACCCTCCATGGTATTCGGCGTCATCTTCTGCTGGATAAACATGCTCGCGCCCATGATAAGCGGCGTCACATAATAGGGATCCTTCGCCGAGAGATCCTGGATCCACAGCATGAAGGGCGCATGCCGCAAGGCGATATCCTCCATCAACACCTTGTAGAGAGCAAAGAACACCGGTATCTGAAGCAGCATCGGCAGGCAGCCCCCCAGGGGATTCACCTTGTGCTTCCGGTACAGCTGCATGACTTCGATGTTGAGCTGCTGCTTGTCGTCCTTGAACTTCTGCCGGATCTTCTGCATCTCGGGCTGCAGCTTCTGCATCGCCTTCATCGAGGTATAGCTCTTGTCTGTCAAGGGCCAGAACAGTATTTTGATAATGACGGTCAGCAGAATGATGGACCATCCGTAGTTGCCGACGAAACCGTAGAAGAAGTGGAGGATCTTCAGAAGCGGCCGGGCGATGATGTCGAAAAAGCCAAAGTCAATGATCCGGTCCAGATCATGGCCGGATGTCTTGAGAATGTCCATATCCCGGGGGCCATAGTAGACCGTATAGGCGAGCGCGGCTTCTTCTCCGGGGCCAATGTTGAATGACTCGCTGGCGATCCGGTTGAAATAGGCATCCGCTGTCTGGATGACATCGGCAGACCGGGTTCCGCCGTTCAATGGAATAACTGTTCCGATAAAATACTTGTTCTTGTCCTCAAAACCGCTCCACTTCACCTTGTTTAGAAAAGAAAAAGGTGTCTTGGCAAGTTTTGCGAATTCTGCGGTCTTCAGATCGTCGTCTACCAGGGCGGCCGCCTGCGAAAAGGCAAACCGATCCTTGGAATCCGGCTGTTCAACGGGCTGCACCAGGGAGACCGTTACACTGCCCCGTGCAATCTGGCCGCCTCTGTTGATGATCCGTAACGACACATCGAAGAAATACCGGTTGCCGGTAAACGTGTACGTCTTTTCAATGAGATTGGATCCTGCGTTGGCTCTGAAAACCAGCGTATAGGTCTTGTCGCCGGAGATCGAAACGGCATTTTTGCTCTCGGACGCATGAAACATCGTATCGGGCGAAAAGGCCCACACGCCTTCTCCCTGTGTGGCCAAAGTTGCCATGTCGTCCCGGGCCGCATCAACCAGGACCAGAGAATCCGGGGCATCGTCAATACCCTGCCGGAAGCCTTTCAAACGCATCGTCTTGATCCGGCCACCGGCATTGGTCAGCGTCATCCAAAAGAGATCATTTTCAACCACGATCTCCTTCTTCAGCAAAGTGGACTGGCCGCTTTCCGGCACAAATTCATCTTCCGGCGAAAGACGGGCGGGAGTTGTTACCGGCACGGCAACGGAAGCCTTCTCTTCCACCCTGGCTTCGGCGTTATCGGCGGGCGGGGGTACAGGCTGGGGGTGAGGAAAAAACAACAGGTAGACCGTATAGATGGTCATTATCAGAACAAAAGCCAGAACGGTATTTTTTATCTCCATTTTTTCGTCACCTTGTCCGCTGTCCATTATTTGACTGGATCGTAGCCACCATCATTGAACGGATGACAACGCAAAATCCGTTTCGTTGCCATCCAAACGCCTTTTACAACTCCATATTTTACAATGGCTTCGTATGCGTACTGCGAGCATGTGGGGTAAAACCGGCAGGAACGACCTTTAAGAGGAGAAATGAACCTTTGATAGAATCTAATAAGAAAGAGCAGCGTTTTTTTGAACATCACTATTGCATGAGCATATCCAGCGAAACGCCGTGTCAAGTTCCTTGAACAGCAGATCCCGCTCCGGAAGGTTCGCTCCTTTTCTCGCAATGACAACAACATCTACCGGGCTGAGGGTAAGGCGGTGATATCTGAAAAACTCCCTGATAATTCTTTTTACCCGGTTCCGTATCACCGCATTACCAACCCTGCGGCTGACCACCAGTCCCAATCTCGGGCTATCTCCGGAATTTTCTGCAAAAACGACAATGACATGATCCAGACGTTTGCGTTTCCCGGCATTTTCCACCCGACGAAACTCAAACCGCTTCAGCAAACGATACTTTTTGGGAAAACTGTACACTTTCCCGCCTTAAAGCGTGTCTTTATTTCTGCGGAATGGTCGGTACCAGCAGATTTCTCCCTCTCTGGCGGCGTCTTCTGATAACCGCGCGTCCATTGGCCGTCTGCATTCTTTGTCTGAAACCATGCGTTCTTTTTCTTTTGATTTTGCTGGGCTGATACGTTCTTTTCATCTCGGACTCCTTTGGAACAATAATTGTTGTTTGGGTCGATTGCTAACAGAGCTTAAGTGTCCCTTTAATGTTCGGCAACAATTCTTTATTTGCAATCTCAAGCGCCCGTACTGTAAAAGGTGCCTTGCACAGGCAGCGCGGGGCCGATTCACCCCGAAAGAAGATTCGTTCTTTCAAATGGCGCTGCGTTGGAAACCGCGTCAATCCCTGACACGGGAACGTGGCAATTCCATTGGCAAAACGGCACTTCGGCAATGTTAGGGACAGACTTCGCTAAAAACCATAAAATGGCTGCAATGTCAATTGTAAAACTTGAGAAGACGTTTGGGAAGCAACCGTCTCCCAACGGCCTGCCGGCTAGAAGACCAAAATATTTCCAGGAAATTGAAAAGACGAAGGCACACGGCGCAACCGTGTGCAGAACAATCCTAAACGGAGGTGCAAAATGGCAAATCTGAAGATGAACATCGGGAAAGGCAAATTTTGGGTGACGGCGCTGCTGTTCTTCACGCTGGCGAGCGCAGGTCCACAAAAGGCACAGGCTGGAGCCGTTACCGAACAGCTGCGCGGTGATGTGGACCGCATTATCGATATCCTCAACGATGGCACCCTGAAGAAAAAAGAACGGGATGAAAAAATCGTGTCCATCGTGCGTGCGCGCTTCGACTTCCCAACCATGTCCCAGTGGATCCTGGGCGTGAACTGGCGCAAGGCCTCCCCGGACGAGCAGAAACGCTTCATCGAACTGTTCACCCGCCTTCTGGAACGCACCTACATGGGCAAAATTGAAAGCTATACCGGAGAATACGGGCACGAAAATGTCCGCTATGCCCAGGAGCGGCAGGAAAAGGACAAGGCCCTGGTCAATACCTTCATCGTCACAAAAAGCGCCGAAATCCCGGTTAATTACAAGTTGCTCCTGAACAACGGCCAGTGGCGCGTCTACGATGTGGTGATCGAGGAAGTCAGTCTGGTGCGCAACTACCGCAGCACCTATTCGGAGATCGTCAACCGTGAAGGTTTCAAGGGGCTGTTTGCCAAAATGGAGCAAAAAATCGCCGAACCCATCCAGGAGCCTAAAAAATGAACGACCCGGTTCCCCACAGTGCGGCAGGGGCACGTTTGTCCCTGAGGCGCCAGCTGGAGCAGCTTCGAACGCTGCCGGCACTCCAACAGATAGACCTGTTGTTGAATTCGCCGCAAGGCGGAGAACTTGTACGCCACATGCCTTCGCACGAGCTCTATCTGCTGCTGCGGGAAATCGGGCTGGAAGACGCGCAGGAAGTGCTGGGGCTGGCCTCACCTTCGCAGTTCGAAGCCTTTTTGGATATGGACTGCTGGAAACGCGACCGGATCAATTTGGCCTGCATGGGACGCTGGCTGGAAAACCTGCTGGAGGGAGCGGATGAACAGGCCGTACTGGAAATAGTGCGCGCGCTGGATTTCGAGTTGCTGCTGCTCTTCTTTGGACGCTGCCTGAGCAATCCGGAAGCGGAAAAGACGGAGGAAGCGCCGGATTTTCCGCCGGAGATGTTCAAGGTTGGAGAACAGCTCCTGGCGCTCATTGAAGAGCAGGATCCCGAACTGTTCCAGCAGCTGGCCCTCTCGCTCAATGCGGACACCTTTGCCTCACTGGAGGAAAGCGCCTATCAGCGGCACCGCACCCGGCAGTGGGAAGCAGGATTCCCCGATTTCATGGATGCCCAGATCGTCTACACCCGTCTCAATCCGGACCAGGTGACGGCCGATGCCGATTTTTGCGCAACGGATCTGCCCGGGCAGAACGACAGACTGTTCTACTTTCCGGAACTTGCCTCCAACTCCCAAGAGGCCGTCTGGCTTCAGGAGGTGCTTGACGGGCGCGAGGCCGAACTGGCGGCTGTGGTCAACCGTGTCCTTGTGGCAGAGGAGCGCGATATCGGCGACCGCGACACACTGCGCGCCGCCCTGCAGGAAGTCCGGAACTACCTGCATCTTGGAGGAGAGTATCTGCGCGCCCGGCACGGCGCGCAATGGGCAACGTTGTGGCCCCATCTTCCTCTGCTCACGCTGTTTCGCACAGGTTTCAATCTGACACTGCGGCTTCATGACCGCGCGCTGCGCCTGGCCAAAAGCGACACGGCTTTCCTGTTGGACGATGTCTGGCAACGACCGCTTGCGGAGCTCAAAAAACGCAAACCGCAGTTTCTGCCGCCGGAGCTGGAAACACCCCGTGGATTCCGCTCCCTGGACGAGCTGGAACGGGCCAATGGCTGGCTTGATGAAGCGGAAGTGGCGGTACAACTCTTTGAAGGCCCGCTCCGTTTCGATCTCTCCTCCTGGCAGCCGGTCGATGCCTCAAAGCATCCCCTCCCCGCGCCGCTGATGTCACGGATCTTTCTGACCGCGCTTGCCAACCGCTTGCTGGGCGGCAAACTGGCACCGCGTCCCATACCGGCTTCCAAACTGGGGGCGCTGCACCGGATGATCACACTCGACGGCCATCTCCATCCCCGTCTCAGAGAGGAAACCGTCAACTGGCTGGAGTCCCTTGTGCCGGGAGGCGGACGCTTTGCGCAATTCTGTCTGCGGCAGTGGGACGAGGCCTTTTGCCCCATCACGCCGGACAAGATGGATCCGCGCTTTGTAGGCGGCCTGTTGATCGCTTCCGATACGGCCTGAGGCTCCAGCCGGCATTTGCCGCAGTCCCCGAAACCGGACGATCCTTTCACGGGCAGGAAAGCTCCGCTTCTTTTTCGCACCTTTTGAAAAAGATGAAAGAGAGTGAAGAAAATTATGGATCTTTTCGAACAGAGCGCTGAACAGAATGCCAACGCTCCACTTGCGGAACGGATGCGTCCCGCCACGCTGGATGCCATGGTCGGGCAGCGCAAGCTCATTGGCCCCGAAGGCATTATCCGCCGCCAGATTCGTTCCGGACAGATTTCCTCGCTGATTCTCTACGGTCCGCCCGGCACCGGCAAAACCACTCTGGGACGGCTGGTGGCGGCTGCCACCAACAGCCATTTCGTGCCGATGTCCGCGGTCTTCCAGGGCGTGAAGGAAATCCGTGAAGCCCTGCAGCAGGCACGCGAGGAACGCAAATTCCATGGCAAACGCACCATTCTGTTTCTGGACGAAATTCACCGGCTGGCCAAAAACCAGCAGGACGCGCTGCTCTACAGCGTCGAAAACGGCGATGTCATTCTGGTCGGCGCCACAACCGAAAATCCCTCCTTCGAGATCAACAACGCGCTGCTTTCACGTTCCAGGGTGCTGGTGCTGGAGCCCCTCGACGAAAAAGACATTCGCATCCTGCTTGAACGCGCCATGAACGACCCGAAAGGTCTGGGCGGACAAAACTTGAGTCTTGCGCCCGAAGCCGCCGAGCAGCTCGCGCAGTGGGCCGGCGGCGATGCCCGGGTGGCGCTCAACACGCTGGAGCTCGCCGCCCGGTTGCGCGGCGGCGGAGAAATCGGCGTGGAGGACATTCAAAACGCCCTGCAGGAAAAGCCGCTCCTCTACGACAAAGGCGGCGAAGAGCACTACAACGTTATCTCCGCGTTTATCAAAAGCATGCGCGGTTCATCGCCCGATGGCGCCCTCTACTGGCTGGCACGTCTTCTGGAAGCCGGAGAGGACCCGCTTTTCATTGCCCGCCGCATGGTGATTCTGGCCTCCGAAGACATCGGCAACGCCGATCCCCGCGCCCTGCAGGTGGCGATAGCAACCATGCAGGCGGTCCAGTTCGTCGGTCTGCCGGAAGGACGCATCAACCTCGCGCAGGCGGCTACCTATCTGGCAACCGCCCCCAAGAGCAACGCCTCCTACATGGGACTGGAAAAGGCCCTGAAGGACGTGCGGCGCTCCGGCGCACTGCCGGTGCCGCTACATCTGCGCAATGCGCCGACCAAAATGATGAAAAAAGAATGGGGTTATGGCGAGGGATACAAATACGCGCACGATTTTGAAGGCGGGGTCGTGGCACAGGAGTATCTGCCGGAAGCGCTGCGCTCCGCCAGCTACTACCAACCGGTGGAACGCGGTTACGAAAAAACCATCCGGGAACGCCTGGAGTTCTGGAAACAGCTTGCCGCCGCCACTGCCAAAAACGACAAGTAGAAATGCGGCAAGCTGTTTATCTTTTTCCTGCTTCTACCGGGGCAACAGCGTCCAGAAATGGCACTTCTGCTTGGTGCGGCCCGCCAGTTGCCCGGCTTCATCCCCTACTCCCCAAAAGAAATCGCCCCGCA
>JAFPZV010000283.1 GCA_017417085.1 Deltaproteobacteria bacterium
AAAGCCGCCTGCCTGTTGTCGTCGGCGCCGTCTCCGGTGGCCGAGGCGCAGCTTCGGGAACTGGGGATCCGCCTGACCACCCGGGCGGTGAAACAGCAGGAGTCTTAAGAAAAACTGTATTTTCAAAAAAAACGTAAAACCCGTACAAAGGCGACCGCAGATCCCAAAGAAAGATCCGGCGATCGCCTTTGTATATAAATATTTAAATATTTACCCGTTTCACAGGAAACAGCATGGCACTGAACAAGCGGCCCAAAATCGCCATTATCGGGAGCGGCAATATCGGCGGCATCCTCGCCTATCACGCCACCAGCCGCAAGCTGGGCGACATCGTGCTCTACGACAACGTGGAGGGACGCGCGGAAGGCAAATCCATCGACATTTCCGTCGCCGCCCGCGAGGACGAGTTCGACTTGCGGATTACCGGCACCAGCAACTACGAGGACATCGCGGATTCCGACATCGTGGTCATCACCGCCGGTGCCAGCCGCCGTTATGGCATGAGCCGCGGCGATCTGGTGGCGATCAACTCCGAAAACATGTTTGGCATCGCCCAGGGTATCCGGAAGTATGCGCCTTCGGCATGCGTCATCGTGGTCAGCAATCCCCTTGATGCCATGGTAACGCTCTGTCAGCGCTGCACCGGCTTTCCACACCAGCGGGTGATGGGCATGGCCGGCGTACTTGATTCGGCGCGCTTTGCCACCTTCATCGCCGAGGAACTGGGCGTTTCGGTACGCGACGTCAACGCCACGGTGCTGGGCAGTCATGGCGACTGCATGGTGCCCATCGTGCGCTTCGCCAATGTCAACGGCATTCCGGTGATGGAACTTTTGCGGCAAAAGTATCGGGGAGACGAACAACGAGTCCAGGAAACCATGGATGCGCTGGTCCTGCGGACGCAGAAGGCCGGCGGAGAGATCATTCGCCTGCTGAAAGACAAGAGCGCCTACTACTCCCCCGCCTCCAGCATCCTTACCATGATCGAGGCCATTATCCAGAATCGCAAGCGTCTCATCACCGCGACCGCCTATCTTACCGGACAGTTTGGGGTCTCCGGTTACTATGTGGGCGTGCCGTGCATCCTCGGCGCAAGCGGCGTGGAACGGATCGTCGAATTCGAAATGACGCCGCACGAAAAAGCCATGTTTGACAAATCTGTGGACGACATTCAGCAACTGGTGGCACAGCTTCCGGAAATTCCTCCGGAGTTTGCGCCCAAACCATAACCGGAAAAAGACTGGCAAAGGAGCTGTCCCATGGCCATTCCCACTATCGAAATCAACGAAAAATACTGCAAGGGCTGCGGCATCTGCGTAACCTTCTGTCCTGCCAAGGCGCTTGCGCTGGAAAACTTCAAGGCAAAAGCCATCAAACCGGAAGCCTGCGTGAAATGCATGCAGTGCGAACTGCGCTGCCCGGATTTCGCGATACGGATTTCCTGATCTTTATCAAGGAGAGAAAAGAAATATGAAAAAAGTGGCCCTGATTCAGGGAAATGAAGCCTGCGCCCAGGCCGCCATCTACGCCGGATGCCGGTTCTTCGCCGGCTATCCGATTACGCCCTCGTCGGAAATCGCCGAGGTGCTCTCGCGCAAGCTGCCGGAAATCGGCGGCACCTTCATCCAGATGGAGGACGAAATTGGCGCAATGGCCGCCGTCATCGGCGCCTCGCTCTGCGGTCTCAAGGCGATGGACGCCACGTCCGGCCCGGGACTTTCACTCAAGCAGGAGCTCATCGGCTACGCCTGCATGGCCGAAATTCCCTGCGTGCTGGTCAATGTCATGCGCGGCGGTCCGTCCACCGGCATGCCTACGGGTCCCAGCCAGTCCGACATTATGGCAACCCGCTGGGGAACGCATGGTGATCATGCCACCATAGCCGTTGCGCCGGCATCCTGTCAGGAGATCTT
This sequence comes from Deltaproteobacteria bacterium, assembly GCA_017417085.1. The sequence goes on from JAFPZV010000283.1 coordinate 1,914, forward strand.
CTCCGAGACGGTACGCGCCTTCAATCTGGCGGAGACCTACCGCATGCCGGTTCATATCCTGATGGACGAGATCATTGCGCACATGCGGGAGAAGATCGTCTTTCCCGAAGAGGGCGAGCTGGAAGTGCTCAACCGCACGGAGCCCACGGTGCCGCCGGCCGCCTACAAACCCTTTGATGCCTCGTTCGGGGATGTGCCGCCGCTGGCCGCGATGGGCAGCAGCTACCGCTACCACGTTACCGGCCTCAACAAGGCCGAAGACGGTTTCCCCACCACCAAGGCCGCGCTGGTGGACGCGGAGGAACGCCGCCAGCTGCGTAAGGTTGACATTGCCGCCGTCGCCAAAAATGAAGAGTACCTGCTGGATGACGCGGAATTTGTCATCGTCGCCTTCGGCGTGGTAAGCCGTTCGGCCCGTTTCGCCATCAACCAGCTGCGAAACCGCGGTATCCGCGCCGGCATGCTGCGCCCGATCACGTTGTGGCCATTCCCGGAGCAACGGGTGGCGGAAGTGGCGAAAAACGCGCGCGCCGTCATCGTGCCGGAAATGAATCTGGGCCAGATGTGCGGCGAGGTGAAGCGCGCCGTTTGCGGCGCCTGCCCGACCAGAAGCATTCTGCGGGT
>JAFPZV010000284.1 GCA_017417085.1 Deltaproteobacteria bacterium
CAAAGCACCATCCGCAGTTCACGCAACCCAACAGGGCGAAAAGGCCCAGCAACTTTTTTGTCTTGGCGCTTGAAAGGCGATTCGTCATGCGCTTGTCTCCACGTAATGTTCCAGATACTCGCGGGCAGCCCCTACCAGAAACAGCGAACCCGCCACCAGAAGGGGCGTTCCGGCGCCGCGTTGCGAAAGCGCCGCTTCCAGTGCAGCGGCAGGAGTGGCAAACGTTGTCGCAGCGATTCCATGCCGGCCGGCGAAATCCGCCAGCTTTTGCGGATCGACGGAAGCCTGATCCGCGGCAACCGTACAGTATAGTCTCCGGCAGCACGGCAGCACCGGCAGAAGAATCTCCTCGGCGACTTTATCCCATTTGATGGCAACGATCCAGAAGAGATCATTGATATTTTCGTCTGACAGATACTGCGCCAGAACCCGTGCGCCGGCCGCGTTGTGCGCTCCGTCCAGCAGGATGCGCCCGGGAAACCACTCCAGCCTGCCCGGCCACTCCACGTTGCGCACGCCGCTTTCCATGGCCGCGCGCTCCACATGAAAACCCTGCTCGTTCAACAGCTCGGCGGCACACAGGCTTGTCGCCAGATTGGCATGCTGGTGCTGTCCCGGCAGCCCCGGACGCAAGAGAGCAATATCTTCGCGTCCGTGATAGGCAAAGCCGTTTTCTCGCGCGCTTGCACCAAAATCACGTCCCCACAGCCGCACCGGCGCCTCCATGCGCGCGGCGCGCGCCAAAAGCACCTCAAGCGCCTCCGGCTCCTGGGGGCCGATGACTACCGGCGTATGCGCCTTGATGATATAGGACTTCTCCCCGGCAATGGCGGTCAAGGTGTTCCCCAGGCTTGCCATGTGATCAAAGGAGATGGGCGTGACGATTGAGACCAGCGGCCGGATCAGCACGGTCGCGTCCAGCCTGCCGCCCATGCCGGTTTCGATCACCGCAAAATCGACCTCCTGGCGCGCAAACCACAGGAAGGCCAAAGCCGTGGTGAACTCGAAAAAAGTGGCGCTCTGCCCGCGCGCCCGCGCACGGATCTCCTCTATCAGCGCGGCCAGCTCCTCATCGGAGATCTGCTGTTTGCCGATACGGATACGTTCGTTGAAGCGCTGCAAATGCGGAGAAGTGTAGAGCCCCACCCGATAGCCCGCGGCCTCCAGAATGGCGGCAAGACAGGCCGACGTTGAGCCCTTGCCGTTGGTTCCGGCCACATGGATGCTCTTGAAGGCCTTCTGCGGATGATCAAGCTGCGCCAGAAGCAACGCGATGTTCTTCAGGCCCAGCTTGATAACCGACTGCCGCAGACCGTACAGAAATTCCAGATGGGAATTCACAGCGGGCTCTTGGTCAGAATGCTTAAGAGTTGGAACAGTTTGGCCTTCATTTCCTGCCGCCGGACGATCATGTCGATCATGCCGTGGGCGAGCAGGTATTCGGCACGCTGAAATCCCTCCGGCAGACCCTGCCGGATCGTCTGCTGGATAACCCGCGGCCCGGCAAAACCGATCAAGGCCCGCGGTTCCGCGATGTTGAGATCGCCCAGCATGGCAAAGCTCGCGGTCACGCCACCGGTTGTGGGATCGGTCAGAACAGAGATGAAAGGCAGGCCCAGTTTCTTCATCTGATTCAGCGCCGCAGTGGTCTTGGCCATCTGCATCAGCGACATGGTGCTCTCCTGCATCCGCGCGCCGCCGGACGAGGAGAAAATCACCAGCGGGTAGCGCGCCGCCATGCTCCGTTCGATGGCGCGGGTGATCTTTTCGCCGACCACCGAGCCCATGCTGCCG
>JAFPZV010000025.1 GCA_017417085.1 Deltaproteobacteria bacterium
CCGTTCCTTCCCTACCGGTTCGGGATACTCGATACGCTGGTGAAAGATGCCCGTCAGAATCAGATTGAAGCTTCGGGCGATATGGTGCAGATCCTTCAGCGTCAGTTCGCAGTTGTCCAGCTGGCCATCAATGAAAATATTGTTGATGAGTTTCTGTACCATGCCATTGATGCGGGCCGGCGTCGGATCGGCCAAGGTACGGCTGGCCGCCTCCACCGAGTCCGCCAGCATGATCAGCGCCGCCTCCCGCGACTGCGGACGCGGTCCCGGATAGCGGTATTCCCTCTCGTCCACCTGATAATCGCCGCCTTCCTCTTCCTCCTTCTTCCTCGCCTTGTCATAGAAAAACCGTATCAGGCTGGTGCCGTGATGCTGACGGATAATCTCCTCAATCGGTTCGCCCAGTTTGGCCGTCTTCGCCATTTCCACGCCATCCTTCACATGCGCCATAAGGATCAACGCGCTCATGGAAGGCGCCAGTTTGTCATGGCGGTTTTCCTGGATGCTGGAATTTTCGATAAAGTAAAGCGGTTTCCTGATCTTGCCGATATCATGATAGTAGGCGCCCACCCTCGCGATAAGTGGATTGGCGTGGATCGACTCGGCTGCGGCTTCCGCCAGATTGCCCACAATCACCGAATGATGATAGGTCCCCGGCGCCTGTACCATCAGCTCCCGCAGCAGCGGATTGTTCATATTGGCCAGCTCCAGCAGCTTGATGTTCGTGGTATAGCCGAAAATGGATTCCGCCAGGGGGATGGTGGCGATGACCACCACCGCGCACAGCAAACCGCCAATCGACGCAAACACCACGTGGTACACCAGCTGGGCCATATCGAACGAGGGCGCACGTCCCAGATACATCCCCGAGGCAAGCAGGCTGTTGACCAGCATCAGCCGCACGCCCGCCAGGTAGATGTAGGAACGCTGCTCGCAGTGCCGTACATAGTGGGCCCCCACCAGACTGCCGATCACGGCGTAGAAGATTATCGACAGATTGTCGCCGCACATGGAACCGTACAGAAACGTGGAAACCATCGCAAAGAGCGTGGCGGTCTCTGCGTTGAGGACGATCCGTACCAGCATGGTGGCAGAGGCGAAGGGCAGCAAATAGTAATAGATCGAGGAATCGATCCACGGAAAGGCGTTCTCCAGAGCACCAAAAATGAAAATGAACAGCTTGATAAAGGGCAGGAAGCAGAACAGCAGGGTTCCCATGAACAGCAGATCGCGTCCCCGAAACAGGTACTTGCGAATATTGCCATCCCCGAAACGATGGATGCACCACAGCATGAGAAACACGCATACAAAGATGCCGGCGCTGACGCGTGTCCAGCGCCGGTAGGGATTGCGGGCGCGGTAGGCCTCAATCTTCTCGATCTGCTCCTCGCTGACCCGATCGCCCTCGCGAACGATCATCTCCCCCTTCTTTACCCGGTAGAGTACCGTCCCCACGGCTTCGGCCGCCTGCATCCTGCGGCCTTCCGTCTCGTTCTTGTTGAAGGTCAGGTTGGGCATTGTCATGCGCAGCAGAACAGGCAGCAGCGCGTCGACCAGTTCCGAGGGCATCTTTGGGTCGCCGCGCAGGATTTGGACAAAACGCTGATTGTAGGCGTCGAGATCGATCACGCCCTTGAAATCGGTTTTGAGGGCTTCGGTGTGAGCGTTCAGATCGCGCACCACAATGCCCTGATCCGCATCCGCAAGAAACAGCTGCAGATTGCCGACAACCGGAGCACGCAAACGGTTCACCGCCTCCGGCGGAAAAGAGTCGGGGTCAAACTGCTCCGGCAACTGGGCGCGCAGATGTTCCACCTCCTCCACGCTCACATTCGTTCCCAAAACCTTCCCCAGATGGGCAGCAGACTCATCGGCGGAGGAGTTTTTTCCTTCCGGTCCCTGCAGCCACTTCAACGCCTCCCGCACGCGCAGAAAAACGGCCCGGGATGTGTTCGGATCAAAATCGTACAGAGGCAGCACCTCCCGCTGCGCCTCCAGACGTTTCTTTTCGGTCATGTGCCGATCGGGCACCAGCAGGTTGCGCGGCGCCTTCACATCCCGCGTGGCTATATTTCCCGGTTTGTAACTGGGAATTCCGGCAGAGCGAAACAGAATCAGCGCCGCAACCCAGGTTGCAAGCAGCACCATCCCCAACAAAGCCCGCTGCCGGTCGTTCAGACGCACCATCAAAACCTGCAGACGGGCCCATTTTTGCCGGCAACGGCTCCACATCTGCTCAAGATTTTTCCGATTCAGCCACTTCTCGGCAAAAGCCCGCTTCCAGCTCTTACGCTTTTCCTGTATTGCCATCGGATTCCTTTCTTTTCTGCCAGCGTTCATAGGCCTGGACCACACTCTGAACGATGGGATGCCGCACCACATCCAGATCGCTGAACTGGACAAAGGCGATGCCTTCCACACCGGCCAGCGCCTCCCGCGCTTCGGCCAGCCCCGAAGAACGCGGATCGGGGAGATCCACCTGGGTCGGATCACCGGTTACCACGGCGCGGCTGCCAAAACCCAAACGGGTCAAAAACATCATCATCTGTTCGCGGGTGGTGTTCTGCGCCTCGTCCAGAATGATGAAGGAGTCGTTCAGCGTGCGCCCCCGCATGAAGGCCAGCGGCGCCACCTCCACCACCCCCTTTTCCATCAGTTCCTGTCCCCGGGGAAAATCCAGCATATCATAAAAAGCGTCGTAGAGCGGGCGCAGATAGGGGTTGACCTTCTCGGTCATGTCTCCGGGGAGAAATCCGAGCTTCTCTCCGGCCTCCACCGCCGGGCGCACCAGCACGATGCGGCCGGTTTCCTTCTTCATCAGCGAGGCAACCGCCATGGCCATGGCCAGATAGGTCTTGCCGGTGCCGGCCGGCCCGATGCCGAAAACAATGTCGCGGCAGCGAATGGCATCAACATAGGCCTTCTGGGCAACAGTCTTGGGTGAAACGGTTTTCCCCCGGCTGGCCACCAGAATGCGATCGAGAAAGATGTCGCGCAGCGAAGCCTTCCCATCGGCCCGCAGAATCCGCAGTGCATAGTCCACATCCACCGGATGGAAACGGTGCCCGGAGGCCATCAGCTCCACCAGTTCGGAAAACAGGCGAAGCGCCAGCGCAACCGCCGGCGCCGCACCCTCAAAACTGAGCGTCGTTCCACGGCAACTGATCCGCATGTTCAAAAGCCGCTCCACCAGATGCAGGTTGCGGTTCTGGTGGCCAAACAACAAACCGGCAAAATCGGTGTTTTCCACCGTAAACTGTTCCTTGACCGTCTCCATATATTCTTTCAAAAGCCAACCGGCTTTTCCGACCCCTTTCCAGCTCCCTCAAAAATATTTTTGCCGTCCGTTTCAAAACAACACGGTTGCTTTTACGAAGAAAGCGGCATTATATGCTTTCTCGGGCAACGACTCAAAGCGCTTTACACGGTTTGGGAAGATTTGCGCCGGAGTTTGTGCTACATTGGGCCAAAACTGGTGAATATTGACGGCCGCAGAAAAAAGAGAGCAGCCTTTGTTCCTTCTTTTCCCCACTCACTTTACATTTCCGAAAGGAGAACCCCATGAGCGAAATCGTTGACATTTACGCCCGCGAGATTCTGGATTCCCGAGGCAATCCCACGGTCGAAGTGGAAGTTACACTGGAAAACGGCATAAGCGGCCGGGCCGCCGTCCCCAGCGGAGCCTCCACCGGCGAGCGGGAAGCCCTGGAACTGCGGGATGGCGATCCGGATCGCTATCTCGGCAAGGGCGTCATCAAGGCCGTGCAAAACGTCAACAGCGTGCTGTCGGAAAACTTGATCGACTGGGAAGTCAGTGATCAGGCGGGCATTGATCAAAAGCTCATTGAGCTGGACGGCACGGACGACAAGTCCAATCTGGGCGCCAACGCCCTGCTCGGTGTCTCGCTGGCCTGCGCCAAAGCCGCCGCGGAAGAGGCCAAACTGCCGCTCTTCCAGTACCTGGGCGGCGTCAACGCGCGCGAACTGCCCGTTCCCATGATGAACATCCTGAACGGCGGTTCCCATGCCGACAACAACGTCGACATTCAGGAGTTCATGATCCTGCCGGTAGGCGCGCCCGATTTCGCCGAAGCGTTGCGCATGGGCGCGGAAGTCTTCCACACGCTGAAGAAGGTCCTCAAGAAGAAGGGGCATGTCACCTCGGTCGGTGACGAGGGCGGTTTCGCGCCCAACCTGGCTTCCAATGAAGAGGCTCTGCAGGTCATCGTCGAGGCGATCGGCGCCGCCGGTTACGAGCCGGGGAAAGACGTCCTGCTGGGCATCGACGCCGCCGCGTCGGAATTTTACAAGGATGGCAAGTACATCCTGAGCGCCGAGGCGAAACCCGAAAAGAACGCCGAAGAGATGGTTGCCTACTACGAGGATCTGGTCAACCGCTACCCCATCATCTCCATTGAGGATGGCATGGACGAAAATGACTGGGACGGCTGGAAACTGCTTACCGACACCATCGGCAAACGCACCCAGCTCGTCGGCGACGACCTGTTCGTCACCAACACCCGCCTGCTGAAAAAGGGCATTGAAATGGGAATCGCCAACTCCATCCTGATCAAGGTCAACCAGATCGGCACCCTCACCGAAACGCTCAACGCCATCGAAATGGCCAAGCGTGCCGGCTACACCGCGGTTATCTCCCACCGCAGCGGCGAAACCGAGGACACCACCATCGCCGACCTGGCGGTGGCTGCCAATACCGGCCAGATCAAGACCGGTTCGCTGTGCCGGACCGACCGCATCTGCAAGTACAACCAGCTGCTGCGCATCGAGGACATGCTGGGCGAAACCGCCGTTTTCAACGGACGGAAGGTATTCTATAACTTGAGATAAAAAGATGTTTCCCGGTTCAAACCGGGAGAGCAAACAAAAACCGGCGGGCGGCTCAGATCCCCTGTGATTTGAGCCGCCTGTCTGTTATGGAGAGAAAAGGCATTGCAAATTATCGATCATCATCTATGGAGGCTTTGAAAATCATGGCTGTTTATGAATATCAAACCAGGGGAACCTGTTCGCAGAAGATCCAGGTGGAGCTGGATGGACGTACCATCAACAGTGTGCATTTTACCGGCGGATGCAGCGGCAACCTGCGTGGCATAGCCAAACTGGTCGC
>JAFPZV010000285.1 GCA_017417085.1 Deltaproteobacteria bacterium
GGGAAAGGCTCTGGACATCAGGGTCAATGGAGTGAACGTCGCCCATGTGCGGAATGTCGCCCTGCGTCTTCACCAGGGAGGGGTAGGCTACTATCCGCGCTCCGGTTTTGTCCACATTGACACCGGGCCGCTGCGCACATGGTAAAAGCGGCGCGCAGCAGCTGTTCATCAGGACTTCAAACAAAAAGCCGATGGAAAACCTGTTTCCATCGGCTTTTTTCTTTTTCTTCTTCCCACCCCCAACGCATTCAGGCGGAATGCAGCAAAAAATGCATAACATTCACCACCACCGACAACTGCTGTCCGGCCAGGGCCTCTATGATCCGGACTATGATCGGCCACAGCGCGATACTGTAGAAACGCGTAAAGGAAATCAGCAGTATGATGATAAGAAAACCCCAGGATTCCAACTTCGACAGGACTTCCGCCTGCCTGTCGGGAAGCACCCCGGCCAGGATGCGCCCGCCATCCAGCGGCGGAATCGGAATCAGGTTGAAGATCGCCAGATTCACATTGATGAACAGGCTGAAGGCCACCATGTACAACACTGGCCGGAAGACAAACAGCAGCGGCGAAGTGGCGGACAGTCCACTCCAGCGCGCGCCCAGCATCATGCCGTGCAGCACCAGCGCGGAAAGGCCGGCCAGCAGCAGATTGGAAACCGGCCCGGCCAGGGCCACCCAGATCATGTCCCGCTTGGGCGATGTCAGATTCCTCGGATTGACCGGTACCGGCTTGGCCCAGCCGAATCCGAAAACCAGCAGGGCCACCACCCCCAACGGATCCAGATGCTTGAACGGATTGAGCGTTAAACGCCCCAGCAGGCGGGCGGTCGGATCCCCCAGCTTCTGCGCGACACAGCCGTGGGCCACCTCGTGAATCATGACCGCCAACAAGGCCGGTATCAGCATAACGGAAACCCGAATCAAAATATCGTTCATAGTGCCTGCCCTACGTACCCCGTTTTTCTACAACATCCCCGGCATTTTGCCGTCTTGTATGAGTTATATAAACATCTTTTTTACGAAATCAATCTCTTCGGCGCGGTTCTTGACCCAGCCGTCCAGCCGGGCGTCCAGCAGAGCCTTGAGTATTCTCTGAAAATTTTCCCCCGGGGTGTAACCCATGGCCTTGAGATCGTGACCGGTGAGTTCCGGCGTTACAAAACGCCACTTTGCGATGCACTGGGAAAACAGCTGCCGCGCTTCCCCGTCCGAAAGCAATGCCATTCCATAAACCAGCAATTCCGGCGGAAAAGACCTGAGCTGTTCGAACAACTGACTGGGCAGGGGCACCTTGCCTTCGCCGCACTGCCACTTCAACTGCCGCACGACCTTATGCAATTCCGTACGGCATTCCGTCAGGCAACGGCGCTCGGCGCGCACCACATTCAGCCGCTCGCACAGTTCGCCGACCGATTTGTCGTCCAACCCGCTGGTCAGGCAGAGCAGCAAAACCACCCAGCGCTGAAACGGCTCCTGCAAAAACAGCAGCTCATACCAGTTCAGGACCTTGAAAACTTCATCGAACAGATCGATGACCGTCTGGGTCAGCGTCAGCGCCGGATGCAAAAAACGCAGAACGTCCAGCGCCGCCATCCGCCGCAGAGTCTGCACAACCTCTCCCTGCCTGAATATGATGATGAGCTCGTTCAGCAGGCGGATTCCCGCCACCTTGTCAATAAAACCCGCCCGCACCGCGCTTTTGAGCAAGGCTTCGGAATTCTGGCCGATGCGGAAGCCCAGACGCTGCTCCAGCCGGATGGCGCGGAAGATCCGGGTTGGATCCTCGACGAAGCTCAAATTGTGCAGCACCCGGATCACCTTGTCGCGCAGGTCGCGCTGTCCTCCGAAAAAGTCGAGCAGTTCTCCGAAGTCGCGGCGGTTGAGCGAAATTGCCAGGGTATTGATGGTAAAATCACGCCGGTACAGATCGTTTTTGATCGAGGCGTATTCCACCTGGGGCAGAGCCCCCGGCGACAGATAGTACTCCCAGCGGGCCGAAGCCACATCCACTTTGGAATCGTCGGGAAAGATCAGCACTGCGGTATGAAACTTCGCATGCGCCCGCACCCGGCATTCGGGATGGTGCTCCCGAAAGCGCTCGGCAAAGGCAATGCCATCACCGTCCACCACGATATCAATATCGAAATTCTCCTGCCGAAGGAGCAGATCCCGCACAAAACCGCCCACCACCAGCACGTTGACGCCCATTTCGTCGCCGACCGAGCCGATCGCCTCCAGAAGCTCCATCCGGTCGGCAGAAAGCTGCGACCGCAACTGCCTCGCCAGCTGACGGCGGCGTCCCAGGTTTTCCGCCGGTTTTTCTCCGGAGCTACGCTGCCCGAAAATCAGCTGCCGCAGCAGATCGGTACGGGTCAGGGCCCCCACCAGTTCTCCATTCTCCACAATCGGGAAAAAGCGCTGGTTGCGCTCCAGAAGCATCTCCTGGAGTACCTTGACCGGCGTGTCCGGCGGCACCGTGGCGAATTCGGCGTCCATGTAGTCGGTGACCAGGGCCTCCTCAAGTCCGTGATAGAAGGCCTTGTCCATCAGATGACGGGTCACGATGCCAATGACCGTCCCCTCGCGCAGCACCGGCATGGCGTTGACGTTGTACCGGTTGAAGAGTTCCCGCGCCTGGCCGATGGTCAGCGTCGCGGCAATGCTCTTGACCGGCGAGGACATGATGTCGGCGGCCACGCAACTGTGCCGCACATGTTTTTCCAGTACCGAAGGCAGCCGATCCAGCACCTGGATCAGCGTCAGATCCCGTACCGAGGCCGAAGCCGCAAAGGCATGCCCTCCGCCGCCAAATTCGCCCATGATCCGATCCATGGGCACTTCGGGAATCCGGGAGCGTCCCACCAGAAATACCCGGCCCGCCAGACGGGCGGCCACTACAAGCGCATCCAGATTCTTCATGTCACGCAACTTGTGGGTCAATTCCGCCAAATCGCCCACATAGTTGCGCGCCGAAGCCTGCGCTATGGCGACTTCCACCTCATGTACCGGGATGAAGCGCAGCGTATGGAGCATCTGATGAAGCAGCTGCACTTTTTCCACCGTGAACTCCGGAGCGAGAAAATCGCCGACGGTATTCAGCTCGGCTCCGCAGGAGAGCAGAAAGGCCGCGGCGCGGCAGTCATCCGCGGTTGTAGAACTGGAAAGCAAGTCGTTGGTATCCTCGTGCAGCCCGATCATCATCAGGGTCGCCTCTTCAGGCGTGGGACGAATCCGGCGTTCCTCGAACAGGCGGGCAAAAATGGTGACGGCGGCTCCCACCGCCGCGATATGCTCCTGCGAACCATGCAGGTCATCCGCGCCAGAAGCTTCATGATGATCGAAAATATGGATATCCACTCCGGGACGCTCCGCCACCTGGGCAAAAGGCCCGATGCGCGACTTGCGGCGGACATCCACCAAAATCAGGCGGGTGATTTCATCCAGATTGATGTCGCCCGGATTTTTGAAACGCTCCGCCAGACCGGGATTTTTCCGGCAAAATTCCTGCAGGCCGCGTCCCTGCCCCCCGGCAAAGACCAGAGTCGCTTCCGGATACAGCTTGCTGGCCGCCAGCATGGAACCGAAGGCATCAAAATCGGCATTCAGATGGGCGCTGATAACTTCCATATGCAAAGGCTCTCTTGGAAAAAGGCTTTTTCTGTTTACCAGCCGCGATCCGGCGCCTCAAGACAGCCAACCAGATCACGCAAGGCGAAAACTTTCTGTTCACGGCAAAAATCGGCCAGACCATCGACAATGCGGATCATCGCGCCCGGATCCGCAAAGTTTGCGGAGCCAACCTGAATGGCTGTCGCTCCCGCCATGATGAACTGGAGCGCATCCTCGGCGCTGCAGATGCCGCCGATGCCAATGACCGGGATTTTGACCGCCCGGACGGTTTGCCAAACCATGCGGAGCGCCACCGGCATGATGGCCGGTCCCGACAGCCCGCCGGTGATGTTGGCCAGACGCGGTTTGCGGGTACGGATGTCAATGCTCATACCGGTCAGGGTGTTGATGCAGCTGATGGCGTCGGCCCCCGCCTCCTCCACCGCCTTTGCGACAACGGTGATATCGGTGATGTTCGGTGTGAGCTTGACAATCAAAGGCTTGGCAATACGGCTGCGCACCAGTTTCACCACCGTCGCGGCCGCGCGCGGATCGGTGCCAAACACGATGCCACCCTGCTTAACATTGGGACAGGAGATGTTGACCTCCACCGCCGCCACTTCATCCAGATCGGAAAGCCGGGCCGCCACTTCACCGTACTCTTCCAGGGTATTCCCGAAAAAATTTACGATAACTGGAGTTTCGATTGTCCGTAAAAAAGGCAATTTGTCACGGATGAAGGCGTCCACGCCCACATTCTGCAAACCCACCGCATTGAGCATGCCCGCCGTGGTTTCCGCGATGCGCGGCGTGGGATTCCCCATCTTGGGGCGCAGCGACAGCCCCTTGGTCACGATGGCGCCCAGACGGTGCAGATCGATCAAGGCGGCGTATTCGCGTCCGTAGCCAAAAGTGCCGGAAGCGGGCATCACCGGGTTGCGCAGGCAGAGAGAGCCTATCCTGACGCTCAGGTCGGGATGGGCATCCAAGTTCCCCTTTTGTGCGGTATCCTGACAAATGTTGTTCATGACTCTCCTCTTTTTTGCCGTAAAGAAAACCATTTCAACAGGTCAAATATTTTCATGATCGTTTGCAACGGCCCGAATTCGGAAACTACCAGGCCAGCGCGTCGCCATCGAATACCGGGCCATCCTTGCACACCGACAAAAGCTGCGGATGTTCTTCCGTATGCGCGGCGCCTTTCACCATGCATCCCAGACAGGCGCCGACCCCGCAGCCCATCAACGATTCCAGCGACACCTGCAGGGGCACTTGCGCTTCCCTGCACATATCACGCACAGCCCGCAGCATGGGCATCGGTCCGCAGGCCGCAACCAGCGCAGGACGCCCTTCCCGGAGACGCCCGGCCAACAGTTGGGTAACCAATCCCCGAACGCCTTCGCTTCCGTCTTCAGTGCTCACCCGTACAGGCACATGCGCCGCCGTGAAATCCTCCACGGCCAGGATATCATTACGGGTTTTGCCTCCAAGCAGCAATTCGACGTTATGGGTTGCGGCAAAAGCCCGGGCACTTGTCAAAAGCGGCGCGACACCAACGCCGCCAGCCACCAGCACCACATCGCCTTCGGGAATGCTCAGGTTGAAGCCGTTGCCCAGGGGGCCCAGCACTTCAACCGGATCGCCTTCACGCAGTCCGGCCATCAGCGCCGTGCCTTCTCCGACAACCCGATAGAGCAGCTCCAGATACTCAAGTGATTCCGCATTCCCGTTTTCCGGCGGCAGCTGCCCGATATCAAAAATGCCGAAAGGACGCCGCAAAAAAGGCACCGTTCCTTTCCGTACCCGGAGCATCACAAACTGCCCCGGCCGGGCCTGCGCTTCAAGATCCGGGGCCATTACCCGCATCCTCAAGTATCCCGGCGCCACTTCCCGATTAAAGATCACCGTTGTCGTCAGGTTTTTCACTCGCTGTTCCCCCCGTTGTTCATGAAACCGTTTCAGACAAATCCTTTGCCATAACCAGCGCGTCTTCGCCGTCGCTGTAGTAGCCCTTGCGCAAACCGATGACCCGGAAACCGCATTTCTGGTAAAGCGTCCGGGCAGCAGTGTTGCCAACCCGTACCTCCAGCAGGGCCCGTACGCCCTCTCCGGTTCCACAGGCGGCCAGTGCATGCGCAAGCAGCGTTCGCGCCACTCCGCGACGCCGAAAGGCGCAGGCCGTAGCCAGATTGAGCACGCTGAGTTCTCCCAGGAAAAGATGATAACAGATATACCCGGCCAGTTCACCATCCAGCATCAGCAGATCCAGATGAGCATGGCGATTCTCCAGTTCTTCCCGAAACATGCCGGCCGTCCAGGGATGAAGCCGGCAGCCGCGCTCCAGAGCCGCCAAGGCATCCAGATCCTGGCAGGTCGCCGGACGGATTTGCGCATCGCATATCATCATCACAGGTTCATCATCCTCCCCCCTTTTCCCCAGGCTGCGCCTTTTCCTCAAGCCTTCCGGGAAAAATGGCATTGTCACAGTATATATTCATACCGATTTTGCCATGCTTTTGGTAAAATATATTTTCATACATCGTTGCGCGCCGCTTCGCTTTCCCCGGATACCTGCGCATACGCTGGCAGCATTTTTGCAGTGTTATACAAAAAACACCTCATGCAAAAGGATGGAACAACTTGGAAAAACACGCCCCCATGACCTATTCGGACGCCGGTGTCAATATTGATGCCGGCAACATGTTCGTCGATATGATCCGGCCGTTGGTACGGGCCACGCATCGCCCGGAGGTCAAGACCGATATCGGCGGGTTCGGCGGACTCTTCGCGCTGCACGCCGAAAAATACCGCAATCCTGTGCTGGTCTCCTCCACCGACGGCGTCGGCACCAAGCTCAAGATCGCCTTCCAGATGAACCGGCACGACACCGTGGGCATCGATCTGGTGGCCATGTGCGTCAACGACATCATCGTCCAGGGCGCGGAACCTCTTTTCTTTCTCGACTACCTTGCCAGCGGCAAGCTGGCGGTAGAACAGTCCTGCGACATCGTCAGGGGAATAAGCCTGGGCTGCCAGCAGGCGGGCTGCGCGCTGATAGGCGGCGAAACCGCCGAGATGCCGGGCATGTATGCCGAAGGGGAATACGACCTGGCCGGATTTACCGTGGGTGTGGTGGACGACGATCGTATTATTGACGGCTCCTCCATCACCGTGGGGGATCAGATCATCGGCATCGCCTCCAGCGGAGTGCACTCCAACGGTTTTTCACTGGTGCGCAAGGTGTTGCTGGAAGGACGTCCGGAACGCATCCACGAAATCATCCCCGAACTGGGGCGTACATTGGGCGAGGAACTCCTGACGCCGACGCGGATCTACGTCAAGACCATCGTCAACCTGCTGCGCGACTTTCGCATCAAGGGCATGGCGCACATTACCGGCGGGGGCCTGCTTGAAAACGTGCCGCGGGTTCTGCCAAAGAACTGCCAGGCGCTTTTCAACCGCGGCAGCTGGACGGTGCCGCCCATCTTTTCCCTGATTCAGAGGGAAGGCCAGATCGACGAAATGGAAATGTTCCGCGTCTTCAACATGGGCATCGGCATGGTGGTCATAGCGCCAAAAGCGCAGGCCGAAGATATCCTTCTGCGGCTGTCGGGACTGCAGGAAACCGCCTTCCTCATCGGCGAAATCGGCTCGCTTCCGGAAGAAGGCGCTCCCCAGGTGCGTTTCATATGAGAGGATCGGCTTCTCCACTGCGCATCGGCGTTCTGGCATCCGGAGAAGGCACCAATTTGCAGGCGCTGCTGGATGCCTGCCATGAGGGCAGAATAAACGGTCATGTCGCGCTGATGCTTACCAACAACCCCCAGGCGGGAGCCATTGCGCGCTGCAAGCGCGCAGGCGTTCCCTTTGCCGTGGTCGATCACCGCGATTTTTCCGAACGGACGGCCTTTGACGCCGTGCTGGTGGAAAAGCTGCGCGCGGCGCGGATCGATCTGGTCGTGCTGGCGGGGTTCATGCGAATCATTTCACCTGTGCTGATCAACGCCTTTGCCCAACGCATCATGAACATCCATCCATCCCTTTTGCCTGCCTTTCCCGGAAAAGCCCCCCAGCGGCAGGCGCTGGAGCATGGCGTCCGTTTCAGCGGCTGTACCGTCCACTTTGTCGATAACGGCGTGGATACGGGCCCCATCATCCTCCAAGCGGTGGTTCCCGTCCACGAAACCGACGATGTGGAAACCTTGAAACGGCGCATTCAGGAAGAGGAGCACCGCATCTATCCGCAAGCCGTCCAGCTCTTTGCACAGGGGAGGCTTATCCTCAACGGGCGCCGGGTCACGATTTTGCCCGAAGCCTCATCGCTTCCGGATTCCTTCTGAAAAGAGATGGCCAATGAAACAAGCCACGGCACCGCTTTTGATCAGCGCCTGTCTGCTGGGCATTGCCTGCCGCTACGACAGCGCCTCTCGCGACATCCCCGATGTCCGGGATTTCCTTCACCGCCACCATCTGTTGCCGGTGCCGATCTGTCCGGAACAGCTGGGCGGTTTGCCCACGCCGCGGACACCCTGCCAATTTTGCGGCGGTGACGGCAAGGATCTGTGGCAGGGAACGGCAACCCTGGTAAACGAGGACGGCCATGATCTGACGCCCTTTTTCCAGCGCGGTGCCCGGGAAGCGCTGAAAATCGCGCAGCTGTGCGGTTGCAAGGCGGCGCTGCTGAAGGAGCGCAGCCCCAGCTGCGGCGTGCGGGCGGTGCACTGCGAAGGAATGCTTCGGGCGGGCACGGGCGTTACAACCGTGTTGCTGCGCGAGGCCGGTCTGTACACCTTCAACGAAGAGGAACTTGCCGAAGTGAAACTTTTTCTGGCAGAACATCAGGAATTTCACCTTGCCGTTCCCGAGAAAACATGGTAGAAGATGTAATTCATTTTTAATATCAACAGGAGGTTATCCCTATGTCTCGCATTTGTGCCGTTTGCGGCAAAAAATCCATGACCGGCAACAACGTCAGCCATGCTCACAACAAAACCAGAAGCACCTGGCTTCCCAACTTACAGAAAGTGAAGATCATTGAAAACGGCACTACGCATTCCGTCAACGTCTGCACCCGTTGCCTGCGTTCCGGTGCGGTGACCAAGGCCTTGTAAGCATCTTCACCGTTGTTCCCAACATGAAAAGCGCCCGGAAAAACAAATTTCCGGGCGCTTTTTGTGTCTTCCACAAAGAAAAACGCGCTTCAAAACCTCATGCCTTGACCCAGTTGGAGAGACCGCGGTGCGCCGCCACCGCCTCGGGACTGAAGGTGGCGTCCAGGCCCGCAACACCCTTGGTCTTGAAGCCGGCCAGGCCGGTATTGTACTTCTGCATCTCGTGGTTGCCACTGTTGATGGCAATCTGATCGTCGATCAGCTGTTCTTCCGCGTTGCGGGCATATTCCGGCGGCGGCACGTTGCCCTGCGGATCGAGCGACATTTTGGTCACCAAGCGCTTGATCTCCACATCCATCTGGCCGGTGCGATCCTTGCCGCTCTTGCAGTTGAAGAGCGGCATGCCGTCCATCAGGCTGGTAATCACCGCGATCCGGGAGGGCAGCAGATAGGGATTTTTCGAGGAATCGCGGTAGGCGCCGCTTGTCCACAGCTGGTTGATCTGATCGCGCAGCTGTGCCACCTGCTGCCGCTTCACGCCCGGAGGAGCACTGGTCAGAAAGGCGTTGATGCGCGCGTTGAGCTGCGTCATCGCCTGCCGGTTCATCCCGTCGGAGGTCCCCCAGCCGCCGCCCAGCGCCTGTTTGACCGCGCCGGCCTGCGCCCATTCGTTGACGCCGAAGTTGAAGGTGAGGATCTGCGGACGGACCTGCACGGTCCGCGGGGGAGGGCCACTGTCCAGCGTCAGCGTTACCGGCTGGGGAAGGGCCTGCCCCGGCTGTGGCGTTCTGTCAAAACGGCGCCAGGCCTCGGTCTGTTCCTGCACGAACATCTTTTCCTTATTGGCGGCGCCGAAGATTTTTCCTCCCAGCCCGGTACTGCGCATCGTATCCGGCGTCATCAGGCAGATGGAGGTCAGGGGCAGCGTGACAGTCTGGCCGTTGAGCGCGCTTTGCAGCAGGGCCGGCTGCGACTCCAGCGCCATCAGCAGCGTCTTTTCCACGCGCGCGTCGTTGGCCTTCACCCGTTCCGCGCTCTCCTTGATGCCAAAAGCACAGTGAACTCCATGCCGCAAGCCCACAAAATGTATCTGATTTTGGGGATCGGCACCAGCCACCGTTACTTCGGTTTTGGCGAGATTGACCGGCAGTTTCGCGTCGGTGCTGGAACTGCACACACCGTTGACGCCCTCGGCCTGATGGAATTGGGCGACAGCGCCGCCGGTCTGGGAGGCTGGCGTGATGGTGGACTGCACCGTATACTCCCGTCCGCCGGCCACCAGCGGAATGTCCCGCCGGATGGTTGGCCAGGGCTCCCGGTTCAATCTCTCGTGATAGAGACGCGCGATATGCTTGTCCAGATTCGGGACGTAAAATCCTGCCACCGTGAAAGCCCGGGAGAGGTTTTTGGCCAGAGCGGCAGGCAGATTCTTGAAGTCCTCGCCCTCCTCCCGGGAAACCTCCCGGGTTTCATTCAGCAGGAGAGAATCCTCCGCTTTCAGCATCACCAGCAGATTGCGTTCGCGCACGAACGCTTCGAGCTGCTGCTGCGAAACATTGGGGGGAAAATCGGCAATTTTTTTGTCCATCAACTGGATAACGGCGTCATACATCAGCATGCGGGCCCGAGCCAGACTGCCAACAGTGTTGGGATAGGCGGCAATCTGACGCTCCATAAGTTGCCGCTTGTGATCGAGCTGCCGGGCAAGCGTCTGCATATCGGCCTTAAGCGCATCGGCAAGAGCCTGCCTGTTGTTCGCCTGCGCGTCCCCCAGCGGCCCCCGATCCTCGTCCGCCATGTTCGCGCCATTGAGCGAAGCCAGAAAACCGGAGAGTTCCTGCTGCAAAGTCCGCAGTTCCGCAAGCGATTCGTCCAGCGCCGGCTGCGTGTAGTGCGCGGTGGAAAGCATGTCGGCCGCCCGCGCGCACAGCCGCTTCGCCTGGCTCCCACGGTTCAGCGTGGCCATATCGAAGGCCTCGTTCAACTGCATCGCGGAATTCCGCGTCAGCGCCCGCAGGCGGCTGACGGTTCCGGAAGAGACGTTCCCGGCCATCTGTTCCCCTTCTGCCACCAGAGCCTTGAACTGGCGCACCTTGATGTCTGTGCCCTTGGTCAATGTGCTTTCGCCGATATGTTTGGCAAAAAGCGCATCCGCGCGCTCCTTGCCGTAGCATTCCCGCAAGGCGTCGCGGATATGCAGGGCCGTCTGTTTGTTCTGTTCCCGGATGGCGGCCTTCGCGCTGAAGGCGAACCAGCCGGGTTTGCGGGTATCCATGGTCAGGGACGGCGGCGCCTGTCCCACCCCCTGCGTCCACTGCAAACGGCCCGGAGCCTGCGCATTCAGCATCTGCGCCATATTGCCAATATCCAACGATGTCATGATTTTGCCTCCTTTGGGCCCGATGTTCCTGCTCTTTCATCCGATTGTGCGTTGCGTTCTACTCTTCCGTTATGACGAAAGGCTGGCTTTCCTCATGGGATTGTTCCTTCAGATCCTCATACTCCCTGCGCCAGATCTCCAGCAGCTCGGCAAAGCGCAGGATAAAGTCGCGAAGATCCTTGCCTGTACGGCCTTCCAGGAAAAAGTTCTGTTCAAGCAGCAAGGCGTTTCCGTCCGGCTCCATGGCCAGCGTCGCGCCGCCGGTTCGCTCCCAGAAGAAGTTGGCCCGCAGCAGGCCCGCAAGCAAAAACGCATTGTCCGCATCCGCCTCCTCATCACCCAGCGCGGCCATAAGGATGAGCGCGTTTTGTCCCCCATCCAGCTTGATGTGCAGGACATCCTCCCGTTCCGACACCAGCGCGCAGTAGCCGGTTTCATCCAGAACCAGATCGCCCGCGCCCAGCAACTCCGCGCACTCCGCGAGCACCATTTGCGCAAAATCCCGCTGTTCCATAATATTTTCTCCTCTTAAACGGCAGTGTTTTCCTCCCAGAACCCATGTCATTTCGTCAGTTCAATTAATACTTTCCCAATTCGCTGTACTATACAAAACAGCAAAATCGATACGATTTGGTGCCTAAACGCTATGCGTTCTCCAACAGTTCCTTGAAAATAACGTTTTTTTCGCTTATACGGGCGCCTGCACTGCCTCAGATTATTGAAAAAAATCCTTCAAAATACCTTGATATATAGTACTGAATATATTATAATAGTACTATATATCAAAGGGGTTTTTATGGCAGTTCCAGAACATATCCGCAAAGTACCGCGTCCGATCAATACTATCGTTGAAGACAACGGCCGTGACGGTCCCAATCGTTATGCTGTACGGGAACGGATCAGCACAAAATACATTCCCGGAGGAAATCCGCAGCCTCGCAATGGCAAGGTCATCGGGCACATCTGTGGCGGCAGGTTCGTCTCCAAACAGGAGCCGTCTTCTGCTGCCGGCCCGGATATGCTTTCCTATGGAGCATCCGCCTTTGTGAAGTCGGTTTCCCGCGATCTCCTCGATGACCTCATAGATGTTTATCCGATCAAAGAGGCCTATACCATCATGGCGATCGCGACTCTGCGGATCATCAAGCCGTCTATAGTAAACGGCAGACTTTCTTCCGAGTACAACCGCACCTTCGTTTGTAGGGACTACCCCGGCATAGGGATGTCAGCCAATACCATCTCGGGCTTCCTGCAGCATCTTGGGCAGGACGGAAAGAAACGCCGGATGTTTTATCAAAAACGTGCCGCGCGGGTCACAGCTGACCACCATGTGGCGATCGACGGAATGCTCAAACAGGACACCAGTACTGTCAATGATCTTTCGGCTTTTTCCTACAAGGCCAGGCTCAAAGGCTGCCGGGATGTTTCTGTTATTTACGCCTACGACATCGAAGCCATGGAGCCGATCTGTGCGGAGGTGTTTCCCGGCAACAGCATCGATGCGGTCTCCTACCGCTCATTCATTCTGGATAATGACATCAAGAGCGGTATCATTATCGCAGACAAGGGTTTCCCGCCCCTCCGTATCATTCAGGAACTGGGCGACCGGCCGGATCTTCATTTCCTCACACCCATCAAGAGGAATGATTCCAGGATTGCTCACAATGCCATGCTCACCTTTGAAGGTGTCCTCGAAGGAATTGGTGACCATGTGCTTTACAAAAAGTGCTGCATCAAGGGTGGCCGTTACCTTTACTCATACAAGTCAGCAAGGAAAGCCGCTATTGAAGAGGCAGATTACCTTGCCTGCCGAGAAAAGAATAAGAACTTTATCAGCAGCAAGTACGAAAACAAACGCAGTGTCTTTGGCGTTATCGTTTTTGAGTCGGATCTGGATATGGATCCCCAAACGGCTTACCTCTGTTACGACGAACGCTGGAAGCTGTAACTTGTTTTTCGTCAATATAAAAACGACCAATGCCTCGACAAAACCAATGTCCAGGGTGACTTTTCCCTGATAGGATCAGAGTTCGTCAACTTTATTGCTACGGTTACCACCTGCCGCCTGCTTGGAAAGGCCAGAGACGTCAGCCTGCTGAGCAAGATGTCCTATAAAGACCTTATGGATGATCTCAGTTCTGCCTGGCGAATGGTAGATTCTCCAGAGCAGCCACGAACAGACGACGGATACTGGGTACATACCATTACTTGTGTATTCGAAGAACTTGAAGCTCTCGGATTATCAATACCAGTTCCCATGCCGGAGCCGAAGAAACGCGGCAGACCCAGAAAGGAACCAACAGCGCAAAAAACAAAGCGTCCGAGAGGACGTCCAAGGA
>JAFPZV010000026.1 GCA_017417085.1 Deltaproteobacteria bacterium
CTCCGCCCCCAGTTCATGCGGCTCAATGGAACCCAGCCGGATCCGGCGGATGCCGGTCTGGTCAAGTATCCGCCGCACCAGCGCCGCCAAATCCGTTTTTCCGGGCAAATCCCGTCCATAACAGCCGATGTGGATGCCGGTCAGCACAACTTCCGTAAAGCCGGTTTCCTCCAGGCGATCCACCAGCTCCAGCACCCTTTCCGGCACAAGCGAACGGCTGCGCCCCCGCGCGTAGGGAACGATGCAGTAGGAACAGAAGGCGTCGCAGCCGGTCTGTATCTGCACATAGGCGCGGCTGCGGCCGGTGACCGGCACGCCGGAAAACTCCAGTGGCAGACGCCGATCCACCTTTGTCACATGGATGCCGTTTTGGGGCAGGTACCCGGTTATATTGTTTTTTTCCTCATTGCCCAGCACCAGATCCACGCCGGGCAGACGCTGCACGTCCTGCGGATGCAGCTGGGCGCAGCAGCCGGTGACCACCACCCGGCAGGACGGATTGAGCCTGCGGCAGCGGCGCACCAGATTGCGCGACTGCGCCTCCGACACGGAGGTTACCGCGCAGGTGTTGACAATCACCAGATCCGCGCCGGCCTCAAAGGGCACAACCTGGTACCCGGCCACGCGCAGATGCTCTTCCATGAGCTGGGATTCAAACTGGTTGGTCTTGCAACCCAAAGTGACAATGGCAATGGTTTCAGACATATTGCGACAGCGCCGTCATTCCAGAACTCAAGAGTCTCTTCATAGCCAAAAGCATGCCTCTCTTTTCCCCATGTCTATTTCCCAAAATCGCAAAAATCTTGTTTTTGGGAAATAGAAAATGTTATTCCTTGTCGGGCAAGGCCCTTATACCATGGGATTCCCGGAGGTAAAGCCGTGAAACTGATCCGACGCCAAAACTATCTCGACAAACTGGCCAAGGTGCTTGGCACGCCGGATATTAAAGTCCTGACCGGCATCCGGCGCAGCGGCAAATCAAAACTGCTTGAAGCGCATGCCGCCCATCTCCAGGCAACGCGCCCAACCGCCAACATCATCCACATCAACTTCAACTTTCCGGAGTATGACGAGTTACGCTCCTGGAAGGCCCTGTACGAGCATGTCTCCGCACGGTACGTCGCCGGGGTGGAAAACTATGTCCTGATCGACGAAGTACAGATGTGCGCGGAGTTCGAGCGGGCAATCAACGGATTGCACGCCTCCGAACGATACGACATCTACATTACCGGTTCAAACGCCTTTCTTCTGAGCTCAGATCTCGTCACCCTGTTCACTGGCCGGACTTTTGAAATTCGGGTTTTCCCTTTTTCCTTTGCCGAGTTTCAGCAGTACTACGAGTTGAAGGAACCCTACGCCGCCCTTGACCGCTTTCTGCTGGAAGGCGGTATGGCCGGTTCCTATCTGTACACGGATCGGGAGTCAAAGTACGACTATCTTGCCGACATATACAACACACTCATTGTCCGGGACATCCGGCAGAAGTACCGAATCCGAAACACCACCCTGATGGAACGGATCACGGATTACCTGATAGACAACATCGCTAATCTTTCCTCAGCTCGAAGCATAGCGGATGCCCTTATAGCAAACCGGGACACCATCAACCACAAGACGGTCGGCGATTACCTGCGCTACCTCTGCAATGCCTTTGCCTTTTACCGGGTACGCCGTTACGATATCCGGGGCAGAAAATACCTCGCCACAAATGACAAATACTACCTGGCCGATCATGCCTTCCGCTACGCCAGGCTCGGTACCAAAAATGCGGATTATGGCCGGATGCTGGAAAACATCGTCGCCATTGAACTGCTGCGACGCGGCTATGAGATCTATGCCGGCATTCTGTATCAAAAGGAAATCGATTTTGTCGCCCTCAGACGCAGCGAAAAAATCTACATTCAGGTTGCGGACAACATTGAAGACGACAAAACTTTCCAGCGGGAAGTTTCGCCGCTTTTGCAAATCAAGGACGCCTACCCAAAATTGCTGATTGCCCGTCTCCGTCACGAAGCGACACAGTATGAAGGCATTCAGATTCTCGACATCGCACACTGGTTGACTGGAGTCTGACCAAAGGACAGACGCACGGTGTGTTCCCAAATTTCCGGGAAACACGCCCGGAGTATTTCACGCGATCCAGCCGCCGCCCAGGACCAGATCCTCCTGATAGAAGACCGCCGCCTGCCCCGGAGCAACGCCGTACTGCGGCTCGTCAAAAGCCACCTCGACACGCCCTTCCCCCAGCGGCGAAACCACCGCATGCGCTTCCCGGTGGCGGTAACGAATCCGACAAAGGCAGGAGAAAGGCACCTCTGGCGCCGGGATATGCCAGACCGGATCCTCCACGGTGATGCGGCTGACAGCGAGATGAGGCCGCTCGCCGACCACGACCTGATTGTCCCGCAGCCCCACCACGTAGAGCGGCTCCGGCCAGGCGATGCCCAGCCCGCGCCGCTGCCCGATGGTAAAGCGGTGGCTTCCGGCGTGCCGCCCGAGAACCTGTCCATTCACATGGCAAATCTCTCCGTCTCTTCCGTCCATTGGCCAACGGCTCTCAAGAAAGGCCGCATAGCCTTCCCCGCCAATGAA
>JAFPZV010000027.1 GCA_017417085.1 Deltaproteobacteria bacterium
AATATTCGTCAAATCATGCCGTTTTTTCGTCCGCAAACAGCTCGTCAAAAATTTCCCGCACGGTGCCAATGTGATCCGAGCGCCAGGCGTTGCTTCCGCAGAAGATCAGGCCGGTCTTCACATCACCCTGCTGTGCACGGTTGAGCGAATGCACAATACAGTAGTGGGCACCGGTTTCCCGGTAAACGCATCTCTTCAGGCAGCGGCAGGGGCAGACGAAGCCGCGCTGGGCATCGTACTGTTCAATATAGGGAATGTTGTTCAGAATCGCCCGGCCCGGCAGTCCCACCGGACTCATGATCAGGCCGATCTGTTCCCTGGTGCAGTCAAGATAGGCCTGCTTGTAGGCGGCGTCGGCGTCGCACTCCTCGGTGCAGACAAAGCGGCTTGCCATCTGCACGCCATCGGCACCTTCCGAAAGCGCATGCAGCACATCGCCACGATCCCAGATGCCGCCCGCGGCAATGACCGGAATGTCATGTCCGGCAAATTCGCGCAGCCACGCCTTGACGCCCCGCACCGTACCGTACTGATCGTACTTGCCGGTGCCGATGTCTTCGAAATGCTCGCCCAGATGGCCGCCCGCCGTCTCCGGATCCTCTACAACCACCGCATCCGGCAGACGTCCGTGACGCTCCCACTTGCGGCAGATCAGCTCTATCGCCTTGACCGACGACACGATGGGAACTATCGCCACCTCGGGGTAGTCCTTTACCAGTTTCGGCAGGGAAAGCGGCAGACCGGCCCCGCAGACAATGATATTCGCGCCGCCTTCGCACGCGGCGCGCACGTTGGTGTCATAGTCGCTGACCGCCACCATGCAGTTGACGCCGATAACCCCTTCGGGCGCAATGGCGCGGGCCTTGCGCAGTTCCTCCTTCAAGGCCAGCGCGTCCGACTCGAAAAAGTTGCCGCCGTTGTAGGTGGGCAGATCCAGCCCCAAGCCCGCCGAAGCCACCACGCCTATACCGCCACAGCGCGCTACATTTCCGGCCAAACGTCCACCGGAAATGCGCACCCCCATTCCGCCCTGCAGCAACGGATACGGAACCCGATACCGGCCAATCGTCAACCCCGCAAACATAAGCGTCCTCGCTCAAATAAAAAAATTGTCCAGTAAATTAAAAGAGTTGTGATTTCCGCCATGCAGTTTAGCAAAATTCATTTTTGCCGTTTGTAATAGTTGTGTAAAAATGCAAGTCAATCTGGAGAGTTAGAAATGCACATCCCGAGGATACTCAAAAAGGTCTTCCACCCGCTGGTCATCTTCATCGTTGTCCAGCTGGCGTGGTTTCTGGTGGTCTGGGTCTGGCTGACCTGGTTTCTGGGCGGTCACAACCGTCTGCAGGAGATCACTGCCCGCTACTGGCCGGAGCTGACCAACAAAAGCGGCCTCAGCTGGATGGTCATGGCGGAAGGGCTGGTGCTGCTTCTGACCATTCTGGCGGGCGTTTACGTCATCTTCCTGTACTGGTCGCGCCAGTCCGCGCTGCTGCGGGAACAGAAGTCCTTCATCGCCCAGGTCAGCCACGAGCTGAAATCTCCGGTGGCCTCCATCCGTCTGCATCTGGAAACCCTGCAGCTGCGTCAGCCCCCGCCGGAACAGTTCGCCAAATCGCTGGACATCATGCTGGCGGAAAGCAGCCGGCTGAATTCGCTCATCAACAACCTGCTGGCCGCCAACCGCATGGAGTTCCAGCGTTTTCCGCTGGCTCTGCGCCGCTGTAATCTCTCCGCTCTGACCACGGAATACTTCCGGGAGGCCGCCGGGCATTTCCCTGGAGAGCTCTCCACATCGATCGACGCTGATCTGGCGGCGCAGCTGGATCCGGAATCCCTGCGGCTGATTTTCCGCAATCTCGTGGAAAACGCCATCCTCTACGCGCAAGGTCCGCCGGCGCTCACGGTCACCCTGCGGCGCGAGGGCAAGTGGTGCCATCTGCAGCTGAAAGACAAGGGGCGCGGACTGTCCTCCCAGGACCTGAAAAAGATCTTCCGCATGTTCTACCGGGTACGCAAGACGGGCGACGGCATCCACGGCACCGGTCTCGGTCTGTTCATCGTCCAGCTGCTGGTGCGGCGGCAGCGGGGGAAAATCTGGGCGGAAAGCGCGGGCGAAGGCCAGGGCAGCACCTTCCACATTCTGCTGCCGCGCTGCGCCTGAGCCGGAAACAAGGAACACGCCAATGGACGGAAAATATTCGATACTGCTGGTGGAAGACGAGGAACATATCGCGCAGGGCCTGACCTTCAATCTGGAGCAGGAAGGGTACAGCGTCACCCACGCTCCAACCGGGCGGGAGGCCCTGAACGCGCTGGAATCGCGGGATTTCGCGCTGCTGATCCTTGACCTGATGCTCCCCGACATGAGCGGGCTCGACATCTGCCGCAGCGCCCGGAAACGCGACGATCGCCTGCCGATTCTGATCCTGACCGCCCTGGGCGACGAAACCCACCGCGTGGCCGGTTTGCAGCACGGTGCCGACGACTACCTCACCAAACCCTTTTCGCTGGCGGAATTCCTGCTGCGGGTCCGGCGGATTCTGGAGCGCTCCACCTGGTATCGTCTCCTGCCCGGATCGATCTACCGTTTCGGCCCGAACACGGTCAACCTGCAGGAGCAGAAGGCGATGACGTCGCAGGGCGAAATCGAGCTGACCGAAATGGAAGTCCGGATCCTGCGCATCTTTTTCAGCAAGGCGGGGGAAGTGCTGGACCGGGGGGAACTGCTGGAGTCCGTCTGGAATCTCGCACCGGATACCGAAACCCGCGCGCCGGACAACTTCATCGCCCGGCTGCGCAAGTACTTCGAAGCCGATCCGGCCCATCCGGAATTCTTCCTGACGGTGCGCGGCAAGGGCTACCGTTTCGAAAACGGCGAAAACTGAAAAAAACAGCGGGATGCTCCCCGAAAAGAAGCATCCCGCAAAAAAATCGTTTTCCTCTACAGGCGCATTCTTTGCGCCTCTTTATTTTCAGAAGAAGATCTTGTTGAGCGTGTACTCCACCAGCCCTTCCGCACCCACGGCGATCAAATCGGGGATGATGTCCCGGATCATGTCCTTGTCCACAATGGTCATGACCGCAAACCAGTTGGGATCGTCGGCCAGCGAGGAGATGGTCGGCTTGTGCAGCGCCGGCAGCAGGGAAAGCACCTTCTCCAGGTTGTCCTTCTTGACGTTAAGCATCAGGGCGACCTTCTTCTCCGCCGCCAGCACGCCCTGCAGCATCATGGCCAGCCTTTCGACCTTGCGCCGCTTGAAGCTGTCCTTCCAGGCCTCCTTGTTGGCGATGAAACGGGTGGTCGTGGTGCAGACGGTGTCCACTATCCGCAGGTTGTTGGCACGCAGCGAGGAACCGGTCTCGGTGATCTCCACAATGGCATCGGCCAGATACGGCGGTTTGACCTCGGTTGCGCCCCAGCTGAACTCCACCGTCGCCTCCACATTGTGCGAGGCCAGGTAGCGCTTGGTCATTCCCACCGCCTCCGTGGCGATCCGTTTGCCCTGCAGATCGGCGGCCGACTGAATCGGTGAATCCTGGGGCACCGCCACCACCCAGCGCAGGGGCTTGCGCCCCACCTTGCCGTAGATCAGCTCCGCCACTTCCACGACATCCGCATTGTTTTCCAGAATCCAGTCCAGACCGGTCAGGCCGGCATCCAGAATCCCCTCCTCGACATAACGGGCCATCTCCTGGGCGCGCAGCAAGACGCACTCGATCTCCGGATCGTCGATGGTCGGATAGTAGGAGCGCGACGCGCCCTCAATCTTGTAGCCCGCCTTGGCAAACAGCTCGAACGTGGTATTTTCCAGACTTCCTTTGGGCAAGCCCAAACGCAACACACTCATGGTTCCTCTCCCCCCCTGAAACAAAACGCATATTCCATGCAAAAAAAGTTTTTTAATGTTTTTTATAGACTTCCGCCGGATCGAACACCCGCTCGCCGACAATGTGCAGTTCGCCATTTTCCAGCTTCCGGAAAAAGCAGCTGTGGTAGCCTTCGTGACACGCCGCGCCTCCCACCTGCTCCACCTTGAAAATGACCGTATCCAGATCGCAGTCCACCAGAATTTCCTTAACCTTCTGGATATTTCCGGATTCCTCACCCTTGACCCAGAACTTTTTGCGCGAACGGCTCCAGTAGGTGGCCTTGCCGGTGGCCAGGGTCTTCTCCCAGGAATCCCGGTTGATGTAGGCAAGCATCAGCACTTCACCCGTCTGCCAGTCCTGGGCAATCGCGGGGATCAGTCCGTCAGCCGTCTTGGAAAAATCAAGTTCTACCATTGTTCTTCTCTCTCCTTGATGAAAATCATTTTCCGACTTTATTGACTTTTTATCCAACGTCTTTTCCGGTAGGCGTTTTCCCTATTACCAAAGGAAATTTTTAAAATAACCAAGACTCTCTGCATTTTCAAGCATATCCAATCTGGGGGAAAGCACCAAATAAAAGATTCTACCATCCTGCCGGTTTATGGATTGTTGTATTGGGAATAGGTGTCGGCAACTGCGAGACCGCAAGCAGGCCTTCACGAATCTGCCGAGTAAAATGCGCGTATTGCTGCAATGTATGGGAAGGATGCCCCTGCCCTTTTTGAACAGGTGAAACAAGGCCGATAGTCTTTCCCTGTGCTTCCCGCGCCAGCCTAAGGGCTTCCGCCAAATCGCTGTCATTGGACACCAGAACGGCACAATCATACTTGTTATGCCAAGCGTCGTTTAAAAGATGCACAGCCAAATTAACATCAGATCCCTTTTCTTCCGTCTTGAGGATATTGACGAAAGTTGGCGGATTGGTCAAAGGGTAACGGCAAGCGGAAACCGGATTGGATAGAAAACGTCCATAGTGAACAGATAGTTCTGGAATATACTTTTCCAACGCACGGATATAAGTTTTTTGCCGGATGGGCTGTCCAGCGTCGCGTTTGCCGGAAACAAGGGCTGTGAAGTATTTGATGTGGTCAATTTGGCAGTGTTCCGGCAAAAGGGAAACCAGCATGGCTTTCAAATCAAGCCACTTGTATGGAGTACCCTTAAGTATACGGTAGTACAGATTGAATCCGTCGATATAAACGGAGGTTCGCAAAGTTTGCATAATGAAAAGCAACCAGAAAAAAGCAGGGGGCCACAAAGAATGGCCCCCGCGCCCAAGGTCGAAACCATTGGGGGTGTCGTATATATTTAACTAGATGTTCCCGTCTGTTCTGTCAAGGGCAAATAAAAACCATTTCAACACATACCCATTCAGCAGAAAAACTCCCTCCAGCCCATAAAGGTTCAAATCCGGATTCCGCCCTATTCTTTCAGTCCATGGGAGCATGGTCCGCCAACCAGAATCTCCTTCTCCTGCCACAGGCTTTCGCAGCAGCGCATGCTCCAGTCAAGTTCGGCCGTCAGTTCCTCCGGAGTGTAGCCCAGGCGCCGCGCCAGGTAGCCGAAATCGGAAGAATCCGCCGGAGGAACCGCAAGATCGCGGGCATTGCCGCGCACCACCCGCAGCGCGTCGATCAGGCGCCGTAGACAGCGGTACACGCGGCGGATGCGTTCGGCAAGCTCCTCGCCGACGATGCCGGCCTGCTGCAGCCGGTTCAGCGCCACCGCGGTGTTGGTCACCCGCAGTTCCGGAAGATCGTGCCCGTACCGGATCTGCAGGGCTTGAATGAAATATTCCAGATCGACCAGGCCGCCCGCCCCGTACTTGACATTGACGGCGCCGGGTGTCACGGATTCCGCAAGCTGGCGCGCGCGCAGACGGCGGATCTCGCCGATATCCAGCGGCGCGCCGCTGTAGACGAAGGCGTCGCGCAGGGCCATTACCTCCCTGGCCAGCTCCGCATCGCCGGCCACCGGCCGCAGGCGCACCAGCGCCATGCGCTCGAACTGCGCCGCCCCACCGGACGGCGCATAGTAGCGGGCGAAAGCCTCAAGCGAGGTCGCCAGCGGCCCCTTGGCGCCATGCGGGCGCAGCTGCAGATCGACATGGAAAATGCCCTCCCGCCGCGCCTTCAAATCGTGCACGA